>JAAZPT010000241.1 GCA_012797085.1 Christensenellaceae bacterium
TTCCCTGAAGGCTTTGAATCCGTTACAAACGAAAATGGACCTGATATGTTGGCTTTAGGCCGTGCCGTTATGTTGATAGACGGTTCATGGCAAAGCGGTTTATTAAAAGATACAAACTGGGGCGCATTTGCAATTCCGGCTCCGGAAGGCAGGGAACCGGGTATTTGCTTCCACCCTGATATGGGCTTAGCAGGAAACAATGCAACACAATACCCCGAAGAAGTTAAAGCATTTTTAGCTTGGATAGCTTCACCTGAGGGTGCTGAAAAAGTTGCAGCAGCTTTACCGGGCGGCTTCTTCCCAATGATAGATGCTCCAATTGAGCTTACCGATCCAAAGGTTAACGAAGTATTAGCAGCTAACCAAGGTCGCACATCCGATGCTCGTTTCTTCTGGAACAAATTAATGCCAATGTACAAATTTATTGTTGAAGAACTAAATGCACTTGCAAAAGGTGAAAAATCAGTTGCTGATGTAGCCGAAGCTTTCGCTGTAGAACAAGAAAAAGTATTGGCTCAGTAATTCATAAAAACATAAAGCCGGGGGCCAGTTCTGGCTCCCGATTTTATATAGTATGAGAGGAGAAAATTGTGCAAAATACTAAAAAAGTAATTAATCGTGGTGGTAGTAGCGTAAACCCGGGGGGATCCTATTGGATGTGGTATATATTACCGGCCTTATTAGTATATGCAGTTTTTATGGCATACCCCCTTGTTGACTCCGTACGTATAAGCTTTTATGAAGGCACAACACAAGCAAGAACTTTTGTTGGTTTTCAAAACTATATAGATTTATTTACTGATGAAATTTACAGCAGCCGTTTTTGGAATGCTTTCGGTAATACTTGGATATTTTTTGCTTTTCATATGTTAATACAAAACTGCTTAGGTATGTTGTTTGCGGTTATATTAACCAATCGTACAATGAAAGGTAGGCCATTTTATCAAACAATTACATTTTTACCCGTTACTATTGCTGTAATGGTTACAGGTTATCTATTTAAAATGCTCTTAAATCCACAGTTTGGTGGTTATACATTAAAGGATTGGGGTTTGAATTTTTTAGTTCATCCATGGTTGGGGGATAAAAATACAGCATTACCGGTTATTTCTTTAGTATCTGTATGGCAATGGGTCGGTATTCCTACAATGATGTTTGTAGCAGGTTTACAAGGTGTTTCTGATGATATTTTAGAAGCGGCGGATATTGAAGGCTGTAATAACTGGGATGTATTTTGGCACATAAAACTTCCTATTATTATGCCTGTTGTTGGTATGATTGCCATACTTACTTTTGTTAGTAATTTTAATGCCTTTGATATTGTATATGCCATGACGGGGCCTGATGGACAGCCTAGCTATTCAACAGATTTAATCGGTACATTATTTTACCGTTATGGTATAGCAGGTGAGCATCCTGTTGGCATACCAACGCCGGGTATAGGCGCAGCAATATCAACATCAGTATTTATTATGTTGTTGGCTGGTGTTATTCCTACACTACGCGCAACACAAGGGAAGGAATAGCCATGAAAAATAAAAAAACATCAAGCTTACGCATTGCAAGAATGCATATTCCTTCACATATTATAATGATTATATGGTGTTTTATTTCAATAACACCTATTGCCTTATTGATATTTAATTCACTTAAGGATAGAAAAAGCCTTTTTATGGATCCTTTTGGATTCCCTTTAAATATAACATTTGATAACTATACTTCAGTTATAAAGGATAGTAATTTTTTTAGATACTTTGGTAACAGTTTGTTTGTAGTTGTAGGTTCCCTTACAGTTGTATTGCTTTTAGGTTCTTTATGTGCCTTTGCTCTTGCTCACTGGAAGGGAAAGGCATCTAAAATAATTTATTTCTTTTTTATAGTTGGTATGATGTTGCCTATAAAAATAGCTACAATTAGGTTGTTGGAGCTTATGAAAGTGTTAGGCTTGTTAAATACCTTATGGAGTTTGTTATTAGTATATTCCGCAATGGGTATGCCAATTGCAATTTTTGTATTAACGGAATTTATTAGGTCATTGCCTTCGGATTTATATGATGCTGCTTATATAGACGGTGCAAAAAGGCTTAAAATTTATTATGGTATAGTAATACCCTTAATTAAACCTGCTTTGGCAACGGTTGCCATATACAACCTTGTACCGATATGGAATGACTTATGGTTTCCATTAATATTTATAACAAAAGAGGAAGTAAAGACTGTTCTACTTGCAGTTACGCGCCTTCAAGGTCAATATGCAACAGATTGGCCAAAGGTATTCGCATTACTGACAATGTCGGCATTGCCTGTGTTAATACTTTACTTAACAATGAGCAAACAGTTTGTTGCAGGCTTAACAGCCGGAGCTGTGAAGGGCTAAAAATAGAGCTAATTGATTAGCTCTATTTTTTTGGATATAATCGTAAACCAACAAGCACACAAGCTTCTATATAAGGTGTGTTTTTTTCTTCTAAATATCTTTTAATTTCATCACTTTCTGCTCCGGGTTGAATTACAACGGCACCAATTTTTTTGTTTGTTTCCTTTAAAAATTTTATACCTTGTATCGGGTTAATAACTAAATCTAAAACCTCAATTTCATCATTTATATCATCCAATCTTGCAATTTCCTTTGGTACGCAATATACATTGTATCCCGCTTTTAAAAGGGAGTTTTTTATTTTGTAGGCATATTTTTCCGGGCTTTTTGTATCACCTAAAACAACAAAAGTATTTTTACTCATTACATTCTCTAAAGTCATGGCTTACCTCAGCTTTTCTGTTTTTTATTTGAATATCCCTATTAGTTATTAATGGAATGGTGATATTATTTTTTCTAAATTGTCTTAATAATTCTTCATTAAAATCAAATAATACCGAGAAATAATCTGAAGATGCAACACTAAACCTAACAAGTATATCCAAAGATATTTGTCCAAAAGCTCTTAGTCTTACCATGGGTTCCGGTTCCGGCAATACCCTTTCATCATTATTTAAAATAGTATTAATTATTTCTTTAGCTAAATCAATGTCTGTATCATAGGCCACACCTATCATCATATCAATTTTTCTTGTTGAACTTCTTGAATAATTTATTATTTTACCGCTGGACATTAGTCCGTTTGGTATATATAAAACCTTTTCATCTATAGATTTAAATTCGGTATATAATAAACCTATTCTTTCAACTATACCGCTTGCACCATCGCTCACTTCAATAAAATCTCCTATTACATATGGCTTTGATGCAAGTATTGTTAAACCGCTCATAAGGTTTGTCATAAAATCCTGTATAGATAATGATATTGCCAAACCAAGCACACCAATTATAGCAACTAACTCGGTTATAGGGAAACCTAAAGCCTCAAGTATTACTAAAGCACCTATAACATAAATAACACCTTTTACCATGCTTAATAAAAAGCCTTGCAAACCTATATCAATTTTTGTTTTTGATAAAATTTTGCGTAAAAAACCAACAAAATATTTTATTAATAATGCAACAATTATTATACTAAGTATTATTTGCAAAAGGTCTGCCATACTAAATTGGCCAATGGAAAAACGCATTATTTTGCTAAACAAACTATCATTTTGAGGTGTGATTTTCTCAATTGTGCTTTCTACAGGCTGGCTTATAACGGGGTCATTTTCTATCGCTTCCAACAATGATGCGGCATTAACATTCTTTATAAAAACCATATATTCTCCTAACTAAAATGCTAAATTATATATATTAATCATATCCTCATACATAATGGGCTTAAAGCTACCTATTTGTGTATAAAAATCAGCACATTTTTTAGCCATATAAGCAATATCTTCTTTTTTTATTCCAAGCTCTCTCAAGTTTTTAGGCATACCCAAACTTCTAAAAAAAGTTTCCATAGTTATTATGCCTTTTTCGGCCCATTCTTTTTTTGTTAGACCATCACCATATACACCCCAAATTTCTTTTGCAAAGCGACAAAATCTATCAATATCAACATCCATAGCATATCTGCACCATTGGGGAAATAGTACGGCTAAACCTGCTCCATGAGCAATGTTGGCATACAAGGCACTCAATTCGTGTTCAAGCTTATGGGTACCAAAATCCATCTGTCTGCCAACTCCCATTAAACCATTGTGGGAAATGCTTCCCGCCCACATCAGTGTAGCCCTTGCTTCATAATTTGTAGGGTCATTATAAGCAATCCAACCTGCATTTATTACATTTTTACACAAGGCTTCACAAAGGCTATCTGTTAAAGCCACATCTTCAACCATAGTAAAATATCTTTCAAAGGTATGCATTAAAATGTCAACTATTCCACAAGCGGTTTGGTATTTTGACACAGTAAATGTAAACTCGGGGTTCATAAAGGCAAATTTAGGGCGTATAGCTTCATGGGCATAGGAGTATTTTCTTGCCCCTTCATCATTTGTAATAACACTGCTTCCACTCAATTCACTTCCGGCAGCAGCTATAGTTAAAACTACCCCTATAGGCAAGGCTTTATCAGGTTTGGCCTTTGCAGAGTAGGCATCCCAAATATCTCCGTCATATTTACTGCCAAGAGCAATGCATTTTGATGAGTCTATTGTACTACCGCCGCCTACAGCGAGTATAAAGTCTATATTATTATTTTTACAAATATCTATACCCTTATGGCACAGGCTAAGTAAAGGGTTAGGGCTTACTCCGCCTAAAAGTGTATATTTAACATCAAAAAGGTCAAGCTGTTCTGTAACAGCATCTAATATACCGTTTGTTTTTACACTTCCACCACCAAAATGGACTAGAATATGTTTATAATTTTTTAGAGTTTCCCCCAATTGGCTTATTGAATCTTTACCAAATATTACTTTTGTTGGGCTATAATAATTAAAATCTATCATAATTGCTCCTTTATTTTACTGTTCAACCAAATTAAAACATCACTA
This sequence comes from Christensenellaceae bacterium, assembly GCA_012797085.1. Taxonomy (GTDB): domain Bacteria; phylum Bacillota; class Clostridia; order Christensenellales; family Aristaeellaceae; genus JAAZPT01. The sequence goes on from JAAZPT010000241.1 coordinate 4,924, forward strand.
TAAACTTCATCTTTATTTATTTCATTTAACATTTCATGCCTACCGTTTGGATAAAGTTTTGTTTCTACATCTTTTATACCTAAATCTTTAAAAATTTCAGCTATTTCTAAAACAGCTTTTCCGTTATTACCAACAGGGTCCTTATCACCGGAAAATAAATATATGGGCAAATCCTTATTAATGTTTGCACTATTTGATATATTGTTTATTCCTTTTATTCCATAAAGTAAATCCCTATATCCTCCTGCAGTAAAAGCAAAACCGCAATAATCATCAGCTATGTATTTATCTACTTGATTATTATCTCTGCTTAGCCAATCAAAACTCGTTCTTGCAGGTTCAAAAGCTTTATTAAAGGATGCAAAGCTTAAATTGTTCAAAATAATACTTTTTTCTTTACCTTTGCCAAACAGTATTTGTGCTTTAGCAATTAAACTTCCCAAAGTAACCATTATAGGTGCTTGTTGCCCTGAACCTGATAATATTACACCGGCTAAGCCATCACTATATTTTTGTAAATAAGTTCTTGTTATAAAACTACCCATGCTATGGCCAAGTATAAAATAAGGGGTATTTTTAAAACCACTTTGGATGGTTTCTCTAAGTTTATGAATATCTTCAACAACTTTAGTCCAACCATTATCATTCGCGAAGTATCCTAAATGTTTTGCGGTTTTTCCATGTCCGGCAATATTAAAACCTACAACCATATAAGAATTATCAACTAAAAATCTTGCAAAGTTATCATATCTAAAAATATGCTCTGCCATGCCATGAATTATTTGTACAATACCTTTTATATTTCCGGTAGGAGTCCAACGATACATTTCCATATCTTGATCGGTTAAAGATTTAAAAATAGATTTTTCTATACGAATATTTTCACCCATATATTTCACTCCTAATATTTAGTTGTATTATTTTGATTATAATTTATATAGTTTTTAGTGTCAATAAAAGGCTTATAATACTATTGGAAAATAAATTGCTATTATGTTATACTTTATAAGTTGTAATAAATAAATTTAGGAGATAATTTTGAAGGAAAATATTGAGGCGACTTTAAAAGAGTATAAAATAAGCAAAGAGGTTATAAAAGCTGTAAAAGCTATGGGTTTTAAAACGCTTACAGCTGTACAAGAAAAAACATTACCTGTTATGATTGAGGGTCACGATATTATTGCAAAAGCACCCACCGGTACAGGTAAAACTGTCGCCTTCGGTATTCCTATGTTAGAGTATGTAAACTTAAAGAACAACAGACCTCAGGAGCTTGTATTATGTCCTACAAGGGAGCTTGCTATACAAATTGCAGATGAACTTACACTCCTTGCAAAATATATACAAGGCATACGTATTGCCGTTTTATATGGTGGGCAACCTATAAGCAGGCAAATTACCCAATTAAAACGAAAACCTCAAATAATTGTTGGTACACCAGGACGAACTCTTGACCATATCAATAGGGGAAACCTTAGCCTAAACAATATTCATACAATGGTTTTGGATGAGGCTGATGAAATGCTAAATATGGGCTTCGTAAAAGATGTTAGTGCCATTATAGAGAAAACTCCAAGGGATAGGCAGTTGGTATTGTTTTCCGCTACAACAAATATGGAAGTTATGAATATAGCTTGGAAATACCTTTTTGAGCCTGTGGAAATAGTTATTGAAGCCTCCGCAGAAAATAGGCCTAACATTGCACAATATACCATTGATACTGATAAAAAGTTTGAGACATTGCTTTATATTATTGACTCAAATGAGTTTGACAGAATGATAATATTTGCAAATACAAAATCCACGACGGAAACCCTTGTAAAAATGCTCAACAACAATGGTTATAAAGCTGAGTGTCTAAATGGCGACATGAAACAAAGGGATAGAAATAAAGTAATGATAAACTTTCGTAAAAATCGTTTTCCTATACTTGTTGCAACAGATGTTGCAGCAAGGGGTATAGATGTTGATGATATAGAGGCAGTTATTAATTACGATTTACCTAATGATAATGAATATTACATTCATCGTATCGGTAGAACAGGCCGTGCAAAAAAATATGGAGTAGCATTTTCTTTACTTACATTCCGTGAAAAAGTCCGTATGGAGGATATACTTAAGTATATTGATGCTGAGCCGATACAACTACACTTTAACAATATGGGTGTGTTGGTTGATGATACTGAAACACCATTTTTTAAAAACGTATAAGGAGAATATATATGGGCATTATACCAAGCCGTAACCTTGAGGAACAAAAAAGGGAACTTAACGGAATTGTTTATTTTGACAGGGGCAGAGTAAAGGGCAAAGACGGTCAGGAATATGACAGGTTTGCTATACAAACTCATTTTGTACAAGTAGGCGAAAACCAAGTTGATCTTGTAGAAAAATATATAAGGCCTTTATACAAAGAAGGGGACTCCTATGCTTTTGGCGCAAAAGTAATGGCTATGTGCGTTAAATCTGTAAGGAAAATTGAGGAGGTAAAACCGGGTTTTTGGGCAAACTTATTATGGAGGTTTGCAGGTATAAATCATACAGGTGTCGGTATGCATGAGCCCCATAAATTACAGCTTGTTGTTGATATGGTAGGCTTACCACGGATGCTGTTAGCAGCTGTTTTAAGCGCTATAACAAAACCCTTTGGAATAAAAGGCGTTTTTTATAAAGTTTGTGGGCAAGGTGTGGGCGGCATAGATGGTTTTTATTTCAGGTCCAGTTTTGAAGAATATAAAAAGCTTGCTTTAATCAATCCGCCAAATGCCCAAGAACTTTGCGATGATTTGTTAGCTAAAACAAATATTCCGGTAGTGTTAATGGATGCCAACGATATACAGCGCGATCAATTGGCTAAATCTAAAGGCTTCCCTTTAACTGATGAGCAAATTCAAGATGCACTTATTGATAACCCAAGCGGTCAAGGGGATGAATTAACTCCATTTATACTTATTAGGCCGGTAAGAGGTGAGTAATGTTATACTCTCAAAATGATATTACATTAAATAACAAGTTAAAAAAACAGAGACTAACATGGTTGATTATTGTTTCTGTTGCACTCCTTTTAATAATTATATTTTTCTTTGTAATAAGGCAAAAATTATTATCAGTAATATCAACAATAGTTTTAGGCTTTTTCTTAACATCATATATAGGTTTAATTGTTTTGCCAATTAAAAAATATGAAATACTATTAAATGAAATGTTTAATGGTAGAAAAAGAGAAAACCTTGGTTTTATAAAAAACATTGGTAATGAAGTTCTCACAAGGGAAGGTGTTGATTGTTACCAAATAATAGTAAAGGTTGGGGAAGATAAATCAGGCGATGAGGATATAATCTTGTATTTAGATGCAAAAAAACAGCTTGATAATATCAACATAAATGACCCTGTAAAGTTTGAAACATTTGATAGGTTTATATTTAGTTATGAAAAACTTAGCGAGCTTAAAATCCCTACAATTAAATAATTAATTGAAAATATAGCCACATGGTGGCATAATATTTTATATGGAGAGGTATCGAAGTGGTCATAACGGGGCTGACTCGAAATCAGTTTGGCGGCAACGCCACGCGGGTTCGAATCCCGCCCTCTCCGCCAAAAAAAGGATTGCGATTGGGATATAATAGCAGTCCTTTTATTTTTCTTGTAAATAATAAGGATTAAGATAATAACTAAAATTAGCAGATGAATGTGTAGATATGTGGTTATCCAATTACATTGACATAACATTTCAAACCTTGCTGATGCTCAAATCAAGTGCATTTTCCTGAGATCAAATAACTCACTTAGAAAAAATATTTGTAATAGGCTCGAACAAAACGCGCAATTTCTCCGTCTATAAGAGTAAGGAGGTGATTGGATGAACAATACCGTTGCTACAGAAACGGTCAAAGAGCAACGCTTTATGGAATGGATGAAGACATATGGCGATGTCATCCTTCGCACCTGTTTTGTTTATTTATCGAATGTACACGATGCTGAAGACGCTATGCAGGATACTTTCCTAAAGGCGTGGAAAGCAATGGAGCAATTTGAAAAACGAAATGGTTCAAGCGAAAAGACATGGCTCATGAAAATCGCCATGAATGTCTGTCGTGATTATCGTCGATCAAAATGGTTCCGAAAGGTGGATCTGAAAAAAGCACTGAAAGATTTGCCTGGGCGTTATCTTCTGGTAGAAGACGAAGACATGACGCTCACCATGGATGTGATGAGGCTGCCGGAAAAGCTGAAACAGGTAGTGTTGTTATATTACTATCAAGAACTCACAATACGAGAAATAGCTGAGGTGTTAGGTATAGCGCCTTCCACAGTACATCACAGGTTGAAACAAGCTGAAGAACGATTGAAAACAGATATCACAGGAGGGAAAGTATATGAATAATAATCGTGTAAAAGAAGCTCTAAACAACACACTTTCCGGCCTGCGTGTGAGCGACTTGGAAGCCAGTATTTTGCTGGCACAGGCTAAGGGAGGAAAGAAAGTGAAAAATAAATTGTCAGTGGCAATGGTTTTATTAATCACGTTAATTGCGATCAGTATAACTGCATTTGCCGTTATATCCTTACAGCAATACTATGAAAAAACTATCGAAAAAGAAGGAAATCATGGACTGATTAAAGGTTGGAAAGCCAATGATCATATTGCCTTTGTGGACATGATGACTGATGCAGGTATTAAGCTTAATGAGAGTAAACTCGCTCAAATGCGTAATACATCACTGAGCGAAGAAGAAAGAGGTAATATTGCCTGGGAGTTGATACAGGAATACTATCCAGCACGAGATGGTATACTCACCTCAGTGGATGTTATTGCTAAAGAAAAGGGACCAGTTGAGTATTGGTCACTTGAAGACAAAGCTTGGTTTTCTCAAATGATGTTAAAGTATCAACCTAATGAGGTAGGAAGCATAAATCTTTTACCAACCAAGGAGGAAATATCTAAAGAGCAAGCAATCGAAATAATGTATTCATATTTTGAAAAGGAATATGGTTTGAAACGAATGCAGTTTGATGAAAAAAAGATGAGCATATCTTTTTCAGAGAATATTTGGAACGATGGTTCTGACTCTCAAAAGCTAAGGACTTGGAACATGGATCTTTGGTTAAAAAATGATCCCATACCCTTGGGAATTTCTATTTTACCCAACGGAGAAATAAAACAAGCTATCGGTCCAAGCAAACGTGGGTGGCAAGACGATTGGTATGATACACTTATGCAGCGCAATTTTTGGACAGTTGATGGTCTCAACCAGTTTAGTAAAACTTGGGCACCAAAAGTCGCAGAATTGTTAAGCGAGGGTCATAAAGTACCCAAGGATTTGGCGTATTTGGCATCGCTAAAGTTTAGCTTGCCGAGTTCTGGTGATATTACTCTTTCTCAAGCACAGGAAAAGGCTATTCAAGCTATTCTGAATAATTTGAAGTGGACAGAATACGAATTATCGTTGTTCGGTATAAAAAGTGCTTACCAAATAGATAACCCTGACAGACATGAGTATAAATTTGTGTTTACATATTGGATGCCCGGTATAACAGAGGATCAGATAAAAGAAGCTGAACAACTGCGAAAAAAAGGAGAAATACCTTTTAGGGCTGTTGTTCGAGTGGATGCTAAGACTGGAGAAATAATCGAGGTAAAAGAGCAGCATAAATTGGAAAATGATGTGGGATTTGGATTTTAAAAAAGAACTCATTAAGAGTTCTTTTTTAAATAATAACATCTTTATTTTTCAAAACCTTATTATCTATATAAGTATTTATTATCAATCCCGATGTTACCAAAACACCGCCATATAAATTTAATGGAGAAAAACTGCCGGATAATATCCAATCCAATATAATACCCATAAATACCTGACCAATAAACATAAGTAGTGTTAATAAAAAGGAAGAAACTTTTTTTACACAAATATTTTGTGCTGCTATTATTACTACACCTAAAATACCTGCAAAATACATGGGAATATTTGAGGAAATACTGAAGTTGGTAAAGGCAGGTTCATTTTTACCTAATAAAAACATAACTGGTATTGACAGTATTATTCCTGTTACATAATTAAAAAATGTACCGATTCTATAGTTTGTAGCTTCCGACAGGTTTGCATTTATTGTTCTGGATATTACAAGGTTTACTCCGGAAAGTGCGGCTAAAAAAACCGGTAATAGTTTAAAATCGTTTGTCATTATAGCTATGCCGGCAAGAATTAAAAATAAACCGAAAATTTTATTTTTGTTCATTTTTACTATGGGCATATTCATTAGGCCATAATGATCCATTATTATACCGGCTATACTTTGTCCAAGCAAACTAATGGCCAATATTGTAGAAACATTTAAATCTTTAAAGGCAAAGTTTTGAGATACTGTAACAGTTGCACCAATAAATCCGCCTATATATAGTGTTTTTGGCAATTTTTTTGCAAAGGGCTTATCCTTATTAACTAATATTAAGCAAGTAATAAAACATAAACCGACCACATGAGTTATTACATTTGCTGTAAACGCACCATAGTGTGTTGCCAGTTCGCCATTAAACATCACCATTACAGATACTAAGGTACCGGCTACAAGAGAAATAATATTATACATTCTAAACCTCCTGAGGATATATTATAATGTTTTGCTTATAAAAAATGCAAGGAGGATTTTAAACAATGTATTCCCGATTAATGTTAAAAGCAAAAATAATACAGAAATACGTAAAAGGAAATATTTTCTAAAAATTTCAATTCAACAAAATAAATAAATAATTGCTTGTTTTATATTTAACTATTGTTCAATATGGAAATTTATGATATATTTATATATATAAATATATAAGGAGGAGATAATATTGAGTAAAAAATTTTTGGCAGTAATTATTACTTTTGTACTTATCTTAAGCATGGCAACAGTTAGCTTTGCCGGTGGCTTAACTGATGGTACATATGTAAAACCGGCAAAGGGATTTGCTAGTGAGTTTGAAGTTACAGTTGTAATTGAAGGTGGAAACATTACATCAATCACAGTAGGTGAAAACAACGAAACAGTTGGCATTGGTTCAGCAGCAATTGAAAAACTACCCGGTGAAATTGTTGATGCCCAATCCATAGGTGTAGAAGTAGTATCCGGCGCAACAGTAACATCTGAGGCTATTAAAGCTGCAGTAGGTGAAGCTATAGTTGAGGCCGGTGGTAACCTTGATGATTATAGCGTAGCTGTTACCAAAACAGCCGGTGAAGAAATCGTTAAGGAAGCTGACGTAATTGTACTTGGTGGCGGTGGTGCCGGTTTATCAGCAGCAGTATCAGCAGCTGAAAACGGTGCAACAGTTATACTTATTGAAAAAACAGCCGCTTTAGGCGGTAACACGGTAAGAGCCGGTGGTCCTTATAATGCTTTTGACCCTGAAAGGCAAGCAAGTCTTCCGGCAGCAAGCGAAGCTGCAATGGAATCTGTGAAAGCTTTAACCGAGAAGGAAGCAGTTTCTGAAGAACATCAAAAAGTTATGGATCAACTAAAAGCTGATTTGGAAGCATACTATGCTGGCGATACAAGCAAATTGTTTGACTCTGTAGCATTGCACATTTTACAAACATATGATGGCGGCGACTATGCCGGCAAGTTAGACTTTATTGAAAAGTTGGCTGGCGAATCATTAGAAACCTCAGAATGGATGGAAGCTAACGGTGTAGTTTGGAAAGATGATATCTCAACAGTTCCGGGCGGCTTATGGCCACGTGCACACACACCACAAAATGCAGCCGGTGGAGACTATATCAAAGCTAACTCTGCAAAAGCAGAAGAACTTGGTGCAGAAATTATTTTAGATTGCAAAGCAACAGAACTAATTGTTGCTGATGGAAAAGTTGTTGGAGTAAAAGCTGAAATGGGCGACGGTACACCCGTTACATTAAATGCTAATAAAGGTGTTGTAATAGCAACAGGCGGCTTTGCTGCAAACGTAGAAATGCGTCAAAAATATGATCCTTCATTAATTCCGGAATTGGGTACAACAAACTCTCCGGCAATAGTAGGTGATGGTATTGTTATGGCAGAAGCTGTAAATGCAAACTTAATCGGTATGGAATATATTCAATGCCTGCCCTTAGGTAATCCTGCTACGGGCGGTCTAAATGGTTGGATGGGCGGAATTGGTGTTGAGTACTACTATCAAGTTAATACCGATGGCTTAAGATTTATGGCAGAAGATGGCCGTCGTGATACAATGACACAGGCACTTCTTGCACAAAAAGGCGCTATGAGCTATGTTATAACCGATACCAACAGAGAATCTGAAAATTCAGAAATCAACATTTGGGGCGACAATATCGAAGAACTAGTTGAAGCAGGTACAATATTTAAGGCAGATACAATTGAAGACCTTGCTAAACAAATTGGTGTTGACCCTGCAGCATTGCAAAAAACTCATGATGATTTCAATGGTTATGTAGAGGCCGGAATAGATGCTGAGTTTGGCAGAAAATTATTTGGTGATAAAATAGACAAGGCTCCTTTCTATGCATCACCCAGAATGCCCACCGTTCACCATACAATGGGCGGTATTGAAATTGACCTACAAGGTCACGTTCTTGATAAAGACGGCAACATAATACCCGGCTTATTTGCAGCTGGTGAAGTTACCGGTGGTATACATGGTAAAAACAGGTTAGGCGGAAACGCTCTTGTAGATATTCATGTATTTGGTCGTGAAGCCGGTAAAAACGCAGCATTAGGCAACTAATAATTAAAAAATAAAGGCACCTCTAACGAGGTGCTTTTTAAATTAAGTATTTTATTTGCAATTTTATATCATAAATGTATAATTAAGTAGTATGCTTTAAATGGGTGAGGCCTTATGAAAAAGTGCATTTTATTTTTATTAATAATACTATTAAACATTAGCCCGGCTGATGCGGCTTTACAATCATGCGACCTTTTAGAGGCGGCATTATCAATGTTGCCGGCAAATCATGAAATAATTAAGCTATACAACAACAAGGCAGAAGCTTTGCTTATGGCAAAATATGATGGTGGAGTACCTTATTATTTTGCGGGGGTTAATGAAAACATATTGTTAAAACCCCGTATACCTCAGCAGGAAAGTGCTTATTATAAGCCGGATAAAATGTACCTTTATGGCTTTGATTGTAAAGGCTATACAAGGTGGTGTTATGAGGAACAAGGCTTAAAAGAACACCCATCATTAGATGCAATAGCTGCGGATAAACAAAATCACTTAAATATAGATAATATACCCGCTAATGAAAAACATAAATATCTAAATGTGGGTGACTTACTTGTGGGTCGAAGACCCCAAAGGCATGTTCTTATGTATATAGGTACATTAAGGGATTATGGCCTTGATGAAAGTAATTTCGACTTTGCGCCATATTTAGACAATCCCCTTGTAATACATAGTGGAAACAATCCTTTTTATTATGATTATTATAAAAACTATATAAAAAGTATGGGTTTACGCTCAACTCCTCCAAGGGGCGGTGTTACAGTATCCCTTTTATATATAGACCCAAAGCTTGCACCCTACCATCGCAAAGATGTATGGAATAAAGATTATGCATATTTTTTATTAAATGATACAGTGATATCTGTTTATGATGTAAACCAAAAGGAAGAGTTTCATTGGTGGCGTAATAATGAAAAAATTGAATATACTTATTATTAAAAATTTGCATCATTATATTATGTATGTTAAAATCAACTGAAATTATTTGGAGGTATTATGGATTCAGAATTAAAGGCACGTTTGTGGCTTGCTAATGCTAAAATAACAACAAATACCGCATATAAACTTTTTGAATTATATGGCAATGCAAGCACCGTGTTTGATGAATTTAATAATATACCGGATACTTTAATTAATGATACTAACCGTTACTTATTAACTGAAAGTAAAAAAAATATAAACAAAAATATTGAAAGTCTTTATAAAAATGAAGTTTCAATAATTAGCTCGGATAATTCCAAATTTCCATTCAAGCTTAAGGCTATGGATCAGCCGCCGTATGTATTGTTTTTTAAGGGGAACATTAACATACTGAATAAAAATACGGTAGCAATAGTAGGAACAAGGCGGCCATCAAATTATGGTATTAAAATCACCAGAGAATTTGCAAAAGCTTTGGGTGAAAACAATATTTGCGTTGTAAGCGGCTTTGCAATGGGAATTGATACTCAAGCCCATCAGTATTCTTATAAAACAAGTGGTGGTACAGTTGCGGTTTGTGGCTGTGGCTTAGCAATAGATTATCCTGCCAGCAACAGGCGATTAAGGGAAGATATAATTAACAACAATGGTTTAATGATAAGTGAATATGATTGCGATACCGAGCCTTTAAATTATCATTTTCCATATAGAAACAGAATAATAACAGCCCTTTCAGATGTTGTTGTTTTTGTTGAGGGTAAAATTAATAGTGGTGGGATGATAACTGTAAGGTATGCTTATGAACAAAATGTTCCGGTATTAGCTGTGCCGGGTAATTTGGATTCGGATTTAAGCGAGGGGCCAAATAGCATTATTGCTGCGGGTGAGGCAAAATGTATATTAAAAGTTGAAGATATTTTTGATGAATTGAGTATAAACAGTTCATTTTTAAATATAAAAAGCAATGATTTTGATATGTCTGATAATATTTCAGGCTTACAGTTAGAAATATATAAGGCTGTAAAATCAAGGCCAAAATCCTTTGGTGAAATAGTTGATGATGTTAAAACACCACCGGATAAGGTGCAATCGGCAATTGCTTTTTTAGAGCTTATGGGATATATTAAAAGATCCCCGGGCAATATTTATGAAGTATAAAGTAAGGGAGATATATAATGGCAAATAAAAAGAACTTAGTAATTGTGGAGTCGCCGGCAAAGGCAAAAACAATTACAAAGTTTTTAGGTAAAAACTATAAAGTGATAGCATCGCAAGGTCATCTTAGGGATTTACCAAAATCCCAATTAGGCATTGATACTCAAAATGACTTTGAAATGAAGTATATAACAATTCGAGGCAAAGGCGATATAATGGCCTTAATAAAAAAAGAAGCTAAGGCTGCCGAAAAAGTACTTTTAGCAACTGACCCGGATAGGGAAGGGGAAGCAATTTCTTGGCATATTGCAAATGTGCTCAATATTGATTCTAACTCGAAGTGTAGAATCGAGTTTAATGAAATTACAAAAAATGCAATTAAAGATGCTGTAAAAAAACCAAGACCGGTTGATATGAATAGGGTTGATAGTCAACAGGCAAGGCGAGCTTTAGATAGACTCGTGGGCTATGGTATTAGCCCTATATTATGGGCTAAAATAAAAAAAGGTTTATCTGCGGGTAGGGTTCAAAGTGTTGCAACTCGCCTTGTTGTTGAACGTGATAATGAAATTAATGCTTTTGTTCCCGAGGAATATTGGGAGGTTTTAACCACTCTTTCACCTCAAAGTAATAAAAAAGCTACAATGCCGGGTAAAATTGTTACTATAGATGGTAAAAAGCCAAAATTGGAAAATGAAAAACAAGCTACTTTAGTTGCAAAAAAAATTGAGGCTGCAAAATTAAGTGTTGATGATATTAAACAATCAGATAAAAAAAGGACGCCATTAGCTCCTTTTACAACTTCAACTTTGCAACAAGATGCAGGAAGAAAGTTAAACTTTTCTACTGCAAAAACAATGCAGATTGCCCAACAACTTTATGAAGGTATAAGCTTGGGTAGAAAGGGCAATGTCGGTTTGGTTACATATATACGTACAGATTCTGTACGCATTAGTAACGATGCATTAGAAAGTGTTAGAGGATACATTTTAAACAACTATGGCAAAGAATTTTTACCTTCAAAAGCGAATGTATATAAGGGTAGAAGCAACGCTCAAGATGCCCACGAAGCTATTAGACCAACTTATATAGAAAACACTCCAAACTCAATAAAAGAACATCTTACAAGGGATCAATTTAAGCTGTACAACTTAATATATAATCGCTTTTTGGCTTCTCAAATGAACCCGGCTATCTATGAAACCAATACAATTTTAGTTTCCGGCGATGGAGTGCAATTGCGTTGTTATGAAGAACATAAAGTTTTTGATGGATATACAGTTATTTATAATGATAATGATGAACAAAAAGAGCCAAAAGTTGTTTTGCCGAAATTGAATATTGGTGAAAAAGTTTTAGTTTTAGATGTTAAAAAAGAGCAATTTTTTACTCAGCCACCTGCACACTTTACAGAGGCTTCTTTGGTTAAACAACTTGAAGATATGGGCATAGGTAGGCCAAGTACATATGCACCTACAATTAGTACAATAATAGCTCGTGGCTATGTTACCCGTGAAAAGAAAAATCTTTATGCTACGGAGCTTGGTATTATGGTTAATGATATTATGCTTCAGTATTTTAATGGTGTTGTAGATTATGATTTTACTAAAAGCTTGGAAAATGACCTTGACTTAGTTGAAGAGGGCAATTTAAAGTGGAAAACAATATTGCGAAACTTTTATCCTAAATTTAGCAAGGAGCTTGAAATAGCCGAAAAAGAAATTGAAAAAATAGAAATTAAAGATGTTGAAAGTGATATTATATGTGACCAATGTGGTAGAACCATGGTTTACAAAATGAGTAAATATGGTGAGTTTTTAGCTTGTCCTGGTTTTCCTGAATGTAGAAATACAAAAACCATAGTTGATTATATTGATGTTGATTGTCCGGATTGTGGGTCAAAGCTTGTAAAAAAACGCAGTAAAAAGAATAGAGTATTTTATGGTTGTGAAAATTATCCTAATTGTGAATTTGTAAGTTGGGATAAACCTACAAATGAAAAATGCCCTGTTTGTGGTAGTTATATGGTAGAAAAACCTGCTAAAAAGGATGCTAGAACTTTACTCTGTTCCAACGAAAAATGTAGGCATAAAATTGAAAAACAGCTAGAGGAAAATGATGACTAAACCCATTGTAAGGGTGATAGGCGCCGGCTTAGCGGGGTGTGAGGCTGCATGGCAGTTGGCTCAGTTTGGTATAAATGTAAAACTTTATGAGATGAAGCCAAAAAAATACTCGCCTGCTCATTCAAATCCGAATTTTGCAGAACTTGTTTGCTCAAATAGCCTTAGGTCAAACAACATAAGTAATGCAGTAGGTTTGCTTAAACAAGAAATGCGTATTTTAAATTCAATTGTTATGAAAGCGGCAGATGAAACTTCCGTGCCGGCAGGCGGGGGTTTAGCTGTTGGCAGAAATCTTTTTTTGGAATATATTAGGGGTGAAA
>JAAZPT010000242.1 GCA_012797085.1 Christensenellaceae bacterium
TAAACAAATAGCTTTTAACGAAAGGCCGTACACACACTACCCTTTAGGGTAGCCGGTCAAAACTTGTTTTGACATATAAGCATTTACTGTTTCTTTTACTTTTATATTTACGTTTACTTTTACATATTCATTTACATTTACGTTTAGTTCGTTCGCTTCATTTTACTTTGTTTTGCTTCGTTTTTTATATTGTTATTGATTTTCCTTTTAATTTTGTTAGTTTCGTTGAACAAAACAGTTTATATTTTAGTTTCTGATTTAATTTTAGTTTATGTTTCAGTTTTATTTTTAGTTTGTTCGTTCGCTTCATTTTGCTTCATAAATTAAAATTTGCTTATGTTGCTTAGCATATAATTAGTAACATCCCTCCCTACTTTGTGTAAGTAGTATTGTTTTATATTAAAAATAGCCGGCTATATATCAACTTTTTTATTGATATACGATAATTAATTAACTTTATACGGTAAATTTTTATCGTTTATCTGTTGACGATTTAATAATAATACAGATATTTTTGTTTGTCAACACTTTTTTATCGTTTTTCAATAAAAATTTTTCAAATTACGGTAAATATTATTTTTTAATCATCATAAATCCATGATATAGAAGTGATTTGGCTTGTTTTCTAAAGTATCACCTCCCTTTAGCATAAACTTGCAAACATGCTTTACCACAATTTAACTATAACATAAGGGCATTTTTATAATGCCGTTTTTTATACTTTTATTATGGGGACTAAGCCTTGTATTAAGCATGTTTGATGGTTGTTTGATAAAATATTTGGTGAGCTTATAAAATAAAATTTTTAACTAAGTAAATTTGACTTTACAGAAAAATAATGTACTATAAAATAGTTGTTTAAAACAATATAATTGGAGAGTTTTATGACCCTGCTGCTTATAATAATTTACATAGTTTTTATATCCCTCGGCCTGCCCGATTCATTATATGGCGCCGCATGGCCTGTAATGCATAAAAGTTTAAATTTGCCTGAAAGCACTGCGGCAGTATTTAGCGTTATTGTTGCCATGTCTACAGCAAGCATGGGCTTTTTTTCAGGTAAAATAATAAGGAAGCATGGCACAGCAAAAACAACAGCCTATTCCATAGTTTTAACCATAATAGGAATACTTGGAATAAGCTTTGCAAACAATGCCCTTGGCCTTATACCCTTCAGCATAATACTCGGCTTGGGTGCAGGGGCTATAGATACGACCTTGAACAACTTTGTATCGCTACATTACAAGTCAAACCATATGAATTGGTTGCATGCATTTTGGGGCCTTGGCATAACAACAGGGCCGATTATACTTTCCATATTTTTAAAGGACGGCAATTGGCGCAGCGGTTATAGGGTTGTTGCAATTATACAGAGCCTTATATGCCTTTTAGTGTTTTTAAGCCTTGATAAATGGAAAATTGTTAATGAAAAAACAACAAACAATCCCACTAAAAAGCAAAGTAAAAATATTGATGTTTTCGGTACGCCGGGTCTTTTGCCTTCTATTCTTAGCCTTGGAATGTATTGTGCTTTGGAGGCTATACCCATAACATGGGGTGCAAGCTATTTAGTACATATAAACAAGCTTACCCCCGATGTGGCAGCAAGGTGGTCATCGCTGTTTTTGGCAGGTATAATGGCGGGCAGAGTAGTTGCAGGCTTTGTATCGGAAAAGCTGAAGGATGTTAAAATGATTAAGTTGGGCTCACTGATTCAACTGTTTGGCATACTTGTTATAATGATATTTGGTGGAAATGCAACGACCATAGGCCTTTTTATGTTGGGCTTCGGCTGCGGGCCTATATTCCCTTCAGTGTTGCACTATATACCTGATCGTTTCGGAACGGAGCTTTCCGCCGATATTACAGGCTACCACATGGGCAGCGCCTACTTTATAGCCTTTTCAACACAGTTGTTGTTTGGCTTTATAGCAACAAAAACAAGCTTTATAATTATGCCCTATGTGCTTGCTGTATTATGTGTAATGTTTATATTTTTAAATATAAAGGTGAATAAAATAACATTAAAATAGAGGTTTTATATGGTATCCTTAATTATTGTAATTTACATTATTTTTATATCCCTGGGCTTGCCGGACTCCCTTTTCGGCACAGCCTGGCCTTTGGTGCACCTGGATATGGATGTGCCCCTTAGCTTTGCCTCGATTTACACAATAATAGTTTCAATTTGCACAAGCTTTATAAACTTTGTTGCCGGTAAACTTATACGAAAAATAGGTACAGGGCTTATAACATTTTTATCCATATGCTTTACAATTATTGGCATGGTTGGTATAAGCTTTGCGCCCAATATTTGGGTGATGATGTTCTTCAGCATGCTTTTAAGCTTGGGCGGAGGGGTTATAGATACGGCCTTAAACAACTATGTGTCCATACATTACAGTGCAAAACATATGAGCTGGTTGCATTGCTTTTGGGGTGTAGGCGTTACTATGAGCCCCATTATAATAAGCTTTTTTATGGCTAAGGGCGAATGGCGTAGCGGATATAGGGCAATAGCATTGATACAAAGCCTAATAGCCGCATTGGCCTTTGTAAATATTAAAAATTGGAAGAATATAACACCCGTTGCCAATGTTGAGCGTAAAGAAACAGGTAAAAGACCCACTGTTAAAAACAATAAAGCCCTTTTATTCAGCTATTTATCAATGGCCTTTTACACTACAATAGAATTTGTTGCCGCAACATGGTTTGCAAGCTATTTAGTAAAATATATGCAGCTTACACCCGATGTTGCCGCCCGTTGGGTATCCCTCTACTTTGGCGGAATAATGCTTGGAAGGCTTACGTCCGGCTTTATAAGCGATGCCGTTGGTGATAAGCGTATGATAATGTACGGTGTGCTGTTATCCATGTTTGGCATGTTTTCCGTTATGCTGAGCACCCATGCATCAACGATGGCAGGAATGTTTATTATCGGCCTTGGTTTCGCTCCCGTATTCCCTTCAGTAATACACGCCATACCAAGCCGTTTCGGTGTTGAATACGCTGTAGATTTAACGGGCTTTCATATGGGCATAGCCTATGTAGCCGGCTTTACATCCCAAGCCATATTCGGCTTTTTAGCCACTGCAACGGGCTTTGTAATAATGCCATATTACATGATAATTTTTGCAATATGTTCAGGAGCTTGCAACTTGCTTGTGTATAAGTTTTTGAAGAAGTAGAAAAAGAACAATAAACTCATTGAAATAATTAAATTTTAGGTATATACTATATTTAAATAATTAATTTAATAAAAGATTGGAGAACATTATGAAGAAAATTTTGTCAGTATTGATGCTTGTTGTTATTTTAACAACTATAGGAGCAAATGTTGTAAATGCAGAAACCATAAGATTTGGTGATTTAAAATTTGAATTGCCTGAAGATGTTTTTGAAATGTCCAGTTCAGATGAACAATTAATGTATATTGGTGCCGATAAAACAGGTGGATTTGGTTATTTGATTCAAAAAAATGATTTTGCAGATTTAGTTTCACCTGAAATAATGGCTACATTTTTCTTGGCTAGCTTTGAACCAGAAAATAAAAAAGATTTAACTGTTGATTATATGGATAAAGATATTGATTATGTAGCCTATACATTTGAAAAAGATAATTTCTATTATGCTACAATATTCTTTAAATATAAGGATTATGTTTATACAATTGCTGGTATGGCAGATAAATCAAAATCAGTAGCAATAGATAAATTAGAATTGCTTTTTGATGAAATGCAATATAAATAAATATTTTAATTTATTAAAGAAAACAAAATAAAAGAGAAAAGTTTA
>JAAZPT010000243.1 GCA_012797085.1 Christensenellaceae bacterium
AATTAAGAGTTTCCGGATTAGCTTCACAAGAAATTTCTGAATCATTACTAATGTTAAACAATGAAAATATATAACTAAAGGTACTATTTATTTGATCTTCTTTTAGTATTGTTGGCGTTCCTCCCCCAACAAAAAATGTTTTAACTTTAAAATCTTTAAAATACTCCGAATAGAATTTTGCTTCTTTTTTTAAATAGAAAAGATACTCATCAATTTTATTTAAGTTAGTATATGAACAAAAATCACAATAAAAACACTTTTTTAAACAAAAAGGTATATGAATATAAATAGAAATATATTTATCGTTGAACATTTTACCTCATTAAAAAAGCAAACGTAAGTTCGTTTACTTTTTGTTAAATTAAAAATTATAAACCTAATGAGTTTTTAAAGGCATCAATAAGGCTTTTAATATCCAAATCAATATTTTGTAGTTCCTTTGGTTCCGGTAAAAATTTACCATCAACCTCATTAATTTTTATATTCAAAATTTCATCTACACTTTTACCAAGACTATAGGTTTCCAAAACCTCAAACTCTTTTATTGTATCATTATCATCACACAAGTTTGATACAATATTCCCTGATTCAACCTCATGAATTATCATATTAAAATCCATTGCTTTAATAATGCCATTATTGTTTATTAAAACATTACAAACAATAGTTTGGTTGTTATTTGTCGCTATCCCTGTACTCATAATTAAATCGTCAGCATAAGCAATTGAAGTTAATAATGAAATTATAAAAATTACAGACAAAATTTTTTTCATAACAAACTCTCTTTCTTAAGGGTTTTTAGTAATTTGTGGGGTAGGCTCAACTATTTGTATTGGAACAGGTGTACTTTGCGGTTCAAGTGTAACTGGGTTTAAAACATCAGCATAGAGAATATTAAGTAAGTCAACGTCTGCCTCTCCCGTTTGATATAATGAATGAAATGCCTGATATTTTTTTACTGCGTTTTGTGTTCCCGAAAGATATGTTCCTGTAACTGTACCTGTATAGAAACCTAGATCTTTAAGCTTTGATTGTAGCCAGTAAACAGCTTCACCAGACATACCTTTTTTTAATTTTTCTAAAGGTAGTGGTGGAATACCATCTGCACTATAATTAGGTGCTGCCGTTGGTTCCGGAGTTCTAACAGGCAACATGTTTTTTTTGTTTAAAGGAGGCACCTTTAAAGAATGCCTTAATTCTTCATCAAGAGGTAAATCCTCAGTAATAGTTACAACTGTACCAGCCTCAATATTATCATAAATCCACTTGGCATCGCTTACAAGCAATCTTACACAACCATGAGATGCTCTTGAACCAAGTTTGTTGTAAGATTTTACACTTAAAGCCATATTGTTTACAGAATTATATATTACCGAATGAAATGCTATATATTTGTTTATCATTGTCCAATATTTTGCATGAGATCCGTAGGCAGGAAAATAGCACCAATTTGCTTTCCTACCGGTTAATACCCACTCACCAACTTCGCTTGGGGTTGAAACCAATCCCGTGGAACATACCATAGTACGAACAAGATTTTTATATTCACCGTTCTCATTTTTTTCATAAACTAGAACTGCCTGATTTTTTACATCTATTGTTATAGCATATTTAGGAAGAATGGGTTCCGGTGTTGGTGCTGGTGTTGAATTAATATCAACAACTCCATATTTACTAAACAAAGCATTCCATGTTTGTTCGTCAGTTTCCCCTGTTATATGCAAACCATTGAATTCTTGAAATTTTTTAACGGCAGCAATAGTTTGATTCATATAATAACCACTTATGGGTCCATCAAAAAAACCAAGATCTTTTAATTTGCTTTGTACTTCTTTTACCTCATTTCCCTCGCTGGCTCTAACAAGTTTTTTTATAAAACCCGTTTCTTCTAACAAATTATCATCTTTGCCATCAGTAACAGAAAGAGGAGTTTTA
>JAAZPT010000244.1 GCA_012797085.1 Christensenellaceae bacterium
ATGTGGATTTAAACATACCTTTAAAAAATTTAAGCACAACAGATGTAAAAGTTTTTGGTAAACAAGCATATTTAATTACAAGCACTAAACAAAAGTATATAATATCAACCGATCAATCAGAAAACAGCAAAGATATTCTTTTGCTTGCCGATAGTTTGCTAAGCCTATCAGAGGATAAAGTAAAAAAAATAAGCAATAAAAAAGATGCTTATCAATATATAATTTCATCAAATGATATTAGTGCTAATGGAATTTTAGAAATATCTACAGAGTTTTCTTTGCCTAAAGATAAGCCTTTTTGTGTTTTTTTTATTAATTTTAAAAATGCAAACGCCAAACCTATTGCTATATTAAAGGAATTGTATCCCTCCAAAACTCAGGATGTATACTTTTCATTAAATAACAATAGTGTGGCTGTTATACACTACACCGAAGACTATAGCATAAGTGATTTAATTGATTTTGTAAATGCTTTTGCCGAAACACTACAAGTAGAATCCGGTGAACAATTTACAATAGGTGTTAGCGATTTAAAACAAAATATATTAGAAATTAAAACTGCTTTTTTAGAGGCAAAAAAGTCAATTAATATTGGCGATAGATTGAGTGATAATAAAACTATATATATGTATAGTACATTATTGCTTGAACGTATTGCCCTGGAATTGCCACCAAACATAAGAAGAAATTATTTTTTAAAGCTTTTTAATAAGGAAAACGAGAAACTATTAAACGAGGAAATTTTAAGTACTATAAATGTATTTTTAAGTAAGGACTTAAACCTATCGGATGCTTCAAGGCATTTATATATTCACAGGAACACCCTCGTTTATCGTTTAGATAAAATACAAAAAACTATTGGGCTTGATTTAAGAAAATTTAATGATGCTACTGTTTTTAAGTTTTTATCAACATTAAAAAAATTAACAAGGCTGGATAAGGAGTAAAAATGCTACAAAATAAAAATAAAAGAATTATTTCTTTTATAGCTTTAATTGTAATGGTGTTTGTTTTTTCAAGCGGCTTTTTTTCATCTATTTTTAACAATGAGGAACAAATAACCATATCAAAAGAACAATACGAAGAACTAATAAGGTTTGAAGAATTAAACGAAATATATAATATTATTAAAAAAAACTATTATATTGAACCGGATTATGAAAAAATGATGCACCAGGCAGCAAAGGGTTTATTATCCGGCTTAGAGGATCCATATTCTTTTTACTATACACCTGAAGAGTTTGAAAAATATTGGGAAGAAGACAGTGGAGAATATGCCGGTATCGGTATACAAATACTTGGCAACCCGGATGATTTAACATGCAGAATAACTAGAGTATTTAAAGGTTCTCCCTCTGAAAAGGCTGGAATTAAAAAAGGCGACTTATTGTGGAAAGCCGGAGATATTGATGTTAATATGCATACTTTAAACGATGCCGTTGACTTTATAAGGGGCGAGCCCGGAACATACGTTGATATAAAAATTAAACGTAATAAAGAAATTATAGACTTGAAAGTTATGCGTGATAACATACATATTAATTGGATAGAAAACATGATGTTGGATGATAAAATCGGCTTAATACAACTTTTTGAATTCTCCGGTGAAAGCGGTAAGGAATTTAAAAAAGATTTTGACGATTTAAAATCAAAGGGTATGGAAGGCTTAATTATTGACCTAAGAGATAACCCCGGTGGTTGGGTAAATAATGCCTTAGGTATTGCAGATTTATTTATAGATAACGATGTTTTATGCTATTTTGAATTCAGAGATGGTTCAAGGCAATATATTAGAACACAAGACGGTAAAATAGATTTTCCAATTGTTGTTCTTATAAATGAAAATAGTGCCTCTGCTTCCGAATTATTATCTGGGGCTTTCCAAGATTACGGTATTGCAAAAATTGTTGGCACAGTTTCTTATGGTAAAGGTATTGCTCAAGATGTAATGACAGTAGGCAAAGATCACGCCGGAATACAGTATACATCTGCTCAATATTTTACTCCTAAAGGAAGACAGGTTCATAAACTGGGAATTACACCGGATATTATTGTGGAAATGCCGGAGGGTGAAGTTATAGATTATGACCTTGGAGACTTAAATGACCCTCAACTTAAAGAGGCATATAATACAATACTTGGTATGATTAAAAAATAAAGGCTCAAAATCATATTATAACAATGTGTTTTTTAAAACATAAAAGAGAAGGAATTCCTTCTCTTTTTATTTGGTGGGATTAAGAGGACTTGAACCTCCGAACTTACGATATCAAAAGTGAGTTCATAAGTCGCTTTGCAGCCACCACAAGAGATATATCGAAAAATATGTGAAAATAGCAGAGTAAAAAATACAAACAGATATAAACAAAAATATGAGAGTATACCGTATTTTAGAGTATACTCTCTTTTTCATAACCTCCAAATTGCTGGCATTTTATAGGATCACCCCCACGTGTGTGGGAAGAACAGA
>JAAZPT010000245.1 GCA_012797085.1 Christensenellaceae bacterium
AAAACAAAAATTAGCAATATTGTTTTATGCCCCGGTGTTGATGAAGAAACAAATATTCCTTTTATATATGATGCCGAAATACAAATAGTAGATAACACTATTGTTTATGCCGGTAAAAAAGAACTTGCCCCAAACTTTGATTTTGATGAAGAAATCGATGGCAAGGGTAACCTTGCTATGCCCGGTATGATAAACTTGCATACCCATACTCCTATGACATTATTAAGGAGTATAGGTGGCAATTATAATTTGGAAGATTGGCTTAATAAAGCCATTTTCCCCAGGGAAAAAAAGCTGAGCAATGAAAGTGTTGCCGCCGGTACAAAGCTTGGCATTATGGAAATGCTCAGGTATGGTACAACATGTTATTGCGATATGTACATGTTTATGGATGCACAGGCTAAAGTTGTTGAAAGCTCAGGTATGAGAGCCGCCTTATCCTATGGCATGACGGATTTTAATGGGAAGTGTGAAGATTTTGAAGAAGGTTTGCGCTTTGCCGAAGCTTGGAACAACAAGGCTGACGGTAGAATCACAACTTGCCTTGCCCCCCACTCTACATATTTAGTGTCTGAAAAGCTATTGGAGCTGTCAGCAGAATATGCTAAAAAGCTGAATATACCTATACATACCCATGTTAGCGAAACGCAAACAGAGCTTGCGAACGTTTTAGACCGCTTTGGTTTAACTCCAAGCCAAATGCTCGATAAAACGGGAATACTTGATTGTAATGTAATTGCTGCCCACTGTGTATGGTTAACAGATGAAGATTTTTATTTGGTTTCCAGAAAGAATTTTACTGTTGCTCACAACCCAATAAGTAATTTAAAGCTTGCAAGTGGAATAGCCAACAGTAAAAAAATGCTTGATATGGGTATTCCCGTTGGCTTGGGTACAGATGGAGTTGCAAGCAACAACAACCTTAACCTTTGGGAAGAATTAAAGGCTTTCCCTCTTTTACAAAAGGGAAAACACCTTGACCCGGTATTAATCAGCCCTGCTCAAGCTTTAAAAGCAGTTGGGTTGAATGGAGCTAAGGCCTTGGGATATAATAATTTAGGCTTAATAAAAGAAGGTTATTTGGCAGATATAATACTTGTAAGTTTAAATACCGTTAATACTTGCCCTCAACTGGATTTAGAACAGGATTTAATATATGCTATGCAAGGTTCTGATGTTTTGATGACAATGGTAAACGGCAAAGTGCTTTACAAGGATGGTCAATACACTAAATTTAATACAAAGGATGTTTTGTTAGAGGCTAAAGAGGCAGCAAAATCTTTAAGTATTTAATTGCGAGGTTATAGATGAAAATTGCTGTAGTATACCAACATTATTACCCCGAGCCCTTTCGCTTAACCGATATTTGCGAAGAGCTTGTTAGGCGTGGGCATACTGTTACAGTATATACGGGTTTGCCAAATTATCCCCACGGCAACATTCCAAAAAAATATAAATGGTTTAAAAACAGGTTGGAATACCGAAATGGTGTAAAAATTATAAGAACATTTGAAATTGGTAGAAAAAAGGGCAAATTGGGTTTAGCAATAAACTATGTAAGTTATACAATATCATCAGTTTGGAAATCACTTTTTGCACCTTTGGATTTTGATGTAATATTTGCCTACTCCACATCCCCTATACTTATGAGTTTACCCGGCTTGGTATTAAAAAAACGTTCCAATAAAAAAATGCTGTTATACATTATGGATATATGGCCAGCTTGCTTATCCGCCATGAACGTTAAGGAAACTTCATTACTTTATAGATTTATGAGAAGAGTTAGCAAATATGTGTATAAAAATTGTGATATGCTTACATATTCTTCAAAATCATTTAAGACCTATATGCAAGATGTTCATAAAATTAATATGCCTGAAGAAAATTATACACCTCAGTTTGCTGATGCACTTTTTGAAAATATAGAACCTGAAAATAAAACAAATAAAGAAGAATTTACTTTTGTATTTGCCGGCAATATCGGTAAAATGCAAAATGTTGATGTTATAATAAAAGCAGCCGATATATTAAGGGATTATGATATTAATTGGAAAATATTGGGAGACGGCTCCGACTTTGATAGATGCAGGCAATTAGTTGACAGTTTGGGTTTGGAATACTGTATTGATATGCCCGGACGTTTGCCTGTTGAGAGCATGCCTATTTATTACAGCAATGCCGATGCCCTTATTGTAACAATGAAAAACGACCCTTTAGTAAACAGTACATTACCCGGTAAAATACAAAGCTATATGGCCTTTGGCAAGCCTATATTAGGAGCAATAAACGGTGAAACTGCAAATATTATTGCTGAGGCGGATTGCGGCCTTTGCTCAGAAGCGGAAAACCCTGAAGCCTTTGCTAAAATAATATTAGAATTTATTAATATGCCTGTTGAAAGAAAAAAAGAGCTTGCTAATAATTCAAAAAATTACTATATAGAAAACTTTACTATGAAATTGCACATTGATAGACTTGAAAGACAACTTTTAAGCTTGTGTAACAAATAATAAAATAGGAGATTTTTATGAAACATTTAAAATTTGTTTTTATATTTTTAATAGGTTTTTTATTTATTTTATCCGCTAATCAACAATTTATTGCTGAAGAATGGGTAGAAGAGAGCGTATTGGAAGAATTTGTTAGCAAGACTTTGATTGAAATGAAAGAAGACAAAAGCCTTGAGAAATATCCTTGGGCAAAATATAGCCTTAATGAAGGCATTGATGATTTTAATATAATTAAAGTTTCAAAATCCGGTAAAAACCAACAAATTGATGTTAGTTTTAAAATAAAGTCCTTTACTGCCGATATAAGTAATTTGCGTAAACTAAAAAAATACCCTTACGGCTTTTGGAAAGATGCTTTAAAAAGTGTTGAAGAATATGATTTTGAAATAAAAACAAGCCTGATAATAAAAGCCGATGATAAAGGCATAAGTTTTAAATCTAAAAATGCTTATGATGTTTATAAAAAAGTTTTACAAGCAACAAACTCAGCAAAAAATAATTATAAAAACAGAAATGCTGTAAATGCTCTAAAGGAAATAACAATTCCCTCCCCAACAGCAGTAAATATTAAAAGAATACAGTATTTTAATGAGGATTATTATTCTGACAACTACATTGAATATTTGGATAAAAACAACTTTGAAAACCCTTCACTGGTATCAAGTGCTTTATTAGGTATAAAAGCAAATAAATTTAACTTTGATCAAGGTCCTGAAAACGTGGTTTTAGAGATTACTACAACAAATTATGATGCAGCCTTGGAGAGTGCCATTGAAAAAACTAAGGACGAGCTTTTATATATGGGTAGCACTCAAAACCTTAGCGATGAAGAACTAACAGAGATTCTTATAAAAAATTTATCCAACTCAGTAATTTATCAAAGGCTAAAAACAGGTGCAAAAAATATTAGCACAATAAACATTAACATGTTTAAGTTAATGGGTGAAGATGCGAGTTGGAAGGCAGAATTTGAAAAAGTTCTAATAAAACCTTTAACAGAAAAAATAAACAAATATATTACGGAATTAAAGGCATACACATTAACTTTACCAAGTTACCCCAGGCATGATAATCCTCCAACCGGTTCATATAACGGTAAAAGACCCATTTATACCGAATGTAATTTTATTAAAGCTAAAAATGATAAAGCCAACTACGCAATAATTATGTTCGATAGTTCCGGTTCAATAATGGATAGGGGTTTTATCAGAGCCAACAATTCCAAGTGTACGCTATATGTTCCTGAAGGCGAGTATACCCTCATTACAGCCTATGGTGATACATGGTATGGAAACAAATATTTGTTTGGTGATGAAGGAAAGTATATAAAAACAGAAGCAATAAGTATACTTGGCAAGCCCCATAGGTATACCTTTGAACTTAATGCTCAAGATGCCAATGTTTTAGCATACGAAGTACCATTAAGTGTAATTGCTAAATAGGAGTTAAAATGTACCAAAACGATACAATAACAGGTATAGCAACTGCCACCGGTATAGGTGGCATTGCCATTATAAGAGTAAGTGGAAAAAACGCAGAAAATATAATGAATAAGGTTTTCTCTACAAAGGCTCAAAAGCCTTTTAAAAGCCATAAAATGTACTATGGTTTTTTAATGGATGATAATACTAGGGTTGATGAATGTATGGCAGTTATTATGCGTGCCCCAAAAAGTTATACCTGTGAAGATGTTTTTGAACTGCATACCCATGGTGGCCATGAGGCTGCCCATCAAGCCTTAAGAATATGTATTGAAGCCGGAGCAAGATTGGCGGAGCCAGGCGAATTTACAAAACGCGCCTTTTTAAATGGCAGAATAGATCTTTCACAATCAGAGGCTGTAATGGCAATGATATCCGCCAACGGAGAATCCGCCTTAAAGGCTGCAAGCCAACAGCTCGAAGGCATGCAAAGTAAACTTATACAAGATTCCAAACAAATATTGATTAAGGCTTTAAGTGGTATTGAAGCTGCGATAGACTATCCTGAAGAAATAGAGGACACTGAAGCCTTTGGCAATTTAATACCTGATCTTGAAGAATTAAAAGCTTCAATGGAAGATGCCATAGATGAAAGGTCAGCACGCATTGTTAGAGATGGCTTGCAGGTAGTACTGTGCGGCAACCCTAATGCAGGAAAAAGCACATTGTTTAACATGCTTTTAAGTAGCGACAGAGCCATTGTTACAGATATACCGGGAACTACAAGGGACTTAATACACGGCAGTATTACGTTAAATGGTATACTTATTAATTTAATTGATACTGCAGGCATAAGGGAAACTGATGACCCTATTGAAAAAATCGGTGTTGAGAGAGCAAAAAAAGTTATAGAAAATGCAGATGTTGTCATGCTCGTTGTTGACGGTTGCCAACCTTTGCATAAAGATGACCTCAATTTTATATTAAGTAAAGACGATAAAAATAATGCTGTAATAATAACAAAGGGCGATTTACCCTCACTTATAAGCCCGGAGGATATAAAAGCTAAAACAAAGAATATAACGGTATTGCAAACATCATCCATAAATCAATCGGGGCTTAAGGAGTTAAAGGAATTTTTAGCAGAAAAAGCCCTGTTGCCCAAAACATTGTTCTTTACCCACACAAGGCATTTAGATGCTGCTAAAGCTGCATTATCCCATATAGAAAAAGCCCTTGAAGGAGCTGAAATGAATATCCCCCTTGAGCTTATTTCCGTCGATTTAAAAGAAGCTTTACATTATTTAGGTGAAATAACCGGCGAAAGTGTGAATGAAGAACTTATAGACAGTATTTTTGCTAATTTTTGTGTTGGAAAGTAATTTAATACAATGTAAAAGAAGTAGGTACATACCTACTTCTTTTACATTAAACAAAAAACATTTACCCCTTATGGTGATATACATCCCAGCCCATATAATTTCCTAAAGCTTCTTCGAGCACATCGGCCACGGAGGCTTGAACAAGAGCAACATGATGCTCATATCCGTTTTGTGTCAAGTAACGCATCAAGCCATTTAAGTTGGGAACCTTACATACGGCAACGCCACCAAATGTTGGTAGAGGATCATTAGTAAATTCGCCTTCTCCAAGGTAACATTTAATTTTTCCAAGACGGTCATCTGTGCTGACCTTTAAATATGTCATTTTACTTGGTCGTACCCTTCCCTTTAAAGCACCGAAGGATACTTCTGTACCCAAAGTTGTTGCAAGAATATCAAGGTTTTCAATTTCCGGTACATCTTTAAAAGCACTTACAGGATAGTTGGAACAATGTACATTTATACACTTATTAGCTTCGTTTTTATAGTTATTATTCCAATCTTGATAGATAGGCGGCACATCGGAAGCACGTAAAAGAGCCAACATGCTTACAGCACCCATTACATCCGTTTCACAGGCGGAAGGCATTCCTTTTTCACCCATCATGGACATACTTAAGCACATTGCACATCCATAATTAGCTTCAACGCTATCCCAACACTGTATAGCACTAGCATCACAATTATGATCCCTCATCCAATTTTCTAATGCAATACATAGCTTAGCCTGACGCAAAACCTTTTCATCTAAAATTCCATCAGCAACATTAGCATATTCTTGAATTTCTTTTACTTTATCGGCAATTAGTTTTTCGTCTGTAATCTCTTTAATATCTGCTAAAATTTCACTGAAATCCTCTGTTTCTACAGTTATTCCTGCTTGTTGCAAAAGTTTTTCGGAATATCTTACTGTTCTAAAAGGCATAACACGGGCACCAATTTGAGCAATACGAGCTGTACGCATAGCCTTAACCACCGCACATACTTTGGTAAATTTTTCTACATCTCGTTTAAACTCTTCCCCGTCAACAGGACATGTATGACGCTCTGTTAAACTATATTTTATTCCATATTGATAAAGGTTGTTGCATACGCTCAATTTTCCACAAAAAGCATCACGACGGTTTTCCAGTTGCAGTTTATCAAAATCATCATCACATGCTTGTATCAATATTGGCACATCACACTTACTCCATTTAAGTGCATCTGCTATACCGGTTTCTTCACCAAAATTGGGTAAAGAAACAATAATACCGTCCAATCTGTCCATATTGTCTCGGAAAAGTTTTGCACATTTTTTCGCTTCCTCATAGGTCATAGTTTGCCCCATAGTAGTGTCTTCAGGGCTTAAGGTAACTACCTCATGCCCCCATTCGTTCAAGGCTTTAAGTAGTTTTTCCCTTGTAGATTGTACCAGATGAGCTGGAAAAAAACTTCGATTACTAATTAAAACACCAAATACTGCCATAAAAATATCCTCCGTTTTATTGTTGTACGCTACGGTTTACTGCTGTGCGCCATCCGTTTAATTTGTTTTTTCGCCAAGTTTTATCAAGCTTTGGAACATATCTATCACCCTTTTTAAGAGCCATTGAACTATCCCATAAAGCTAATTTTTGTGCAGCCATAAGCCCTACACCCAGTGCACTAAGTTCACTAAACGCCGCACATTGAACTGGGCAACCTAATATATCAGCAAGAAACTGCATAAGGGTTTTGTTGACTGTTGGAGCACCATCCACCCTCAATTCAGAAAGGATTCCCTTAGTATCTTCCAACATTGCCTGAATCACATCAGCATCTTGATAGGCCATGCTTTCAAGGGCTGCACGAATAATATGATTTTTATTACTACCTCTGCTTAAACCACATATAAGAGCTCGAGCCTCCGGCATGTTATAGGGTGCACCTAAGCCGGAAAATGCCGGTACTAAGTATACATCCCCTGCATCCTCAAGCTTGAGGGAAATTTCTTCGACATCTAGTATATCATCGATTAAGCCGGCTTCATCCCTTAACCAACGCAAGGTGTCACCGCTACATGTAACATTCCCCTCCAAAACATAGCAAGTTTTTCCTTGATATGAATATCCTACTTATGTAGACAAGCCACAGGAAGATAATAAAGGCTCCCAACCTATATGCATCATAACTGAAGAGCCTGTACCAAAAGTCGCTTTTGCCATACCCTGCATATTGCACCCTTGCCCGAAAAAAGCAGCATGGCTATCCCCCATAACGCCTACTATAGGTATCCCTTTAATATTTTCAATCATAACATATCCAAAAATATTGTCTGAGGGAAGTATAGAGGGTAAACAACTTATTGGAATATCAAATAATTTACAAAGTTCTTCACTCCAATTAAGAGCTTTTAAATCCATCAACTGTGTACGGCTTGCATTGCTCACATCAGTTGCAAAAACTTTACCTTCCGTTAAACGATATATAAGGTAACTATCAACAGTACCTATACAAAGTTTCCCTTCTTGTGCAAAAGCACGAAGTGATGGTTCTTCTCTGAACTTTGCAGCTACTTTCGCAGCCAAAAAATAAGCTGATAATGAAAGGCCTGTAATTTCACGAACTTTAATTTCATGTTCTATTAATTCTTGACAAATATAATCTCCCCGAACATCCTGCCATACAATAGCAGGACAAAGAGGTTTACCTGTTTGTCTATCCCAAAGTACAGTAGTTTCCCTTTGGTTACTTATGGCTAAACAAGCAACATCTACATCCTTTGATACAGTACAAATACCCTCAATCACATTTTGCCAAATTTCCTCTGCATCATGTTCTACATACCCACTTTTAGGATAATATTGCTTATGCTCCTTAGCAAAACGCCTCAAAATTTGAGCATCGTCCCCCAATAAGAAAACTTTACTGGATGATGTACTTTGGTCTATAGCAATAATATTCCGGTTCACTTTTTTAACACCTCTAAAACTTTTTTAGCAATACCACTACCGTTTAAACCATAATATTCAAATACATCAGCAGAGGCACCATTATAAATATCTTCATCCGGTAAACCGAGAATGCACATAGCTGTGGGGCATTCTTCCGCCAATATACTGGCAACAGCACTACCCAAGCCTCCATGTATGCAATGTTCTTCTACAGTAATAACAAGGCCTGTTTTTGCTGCCTTAATAATTGCATCTTTATCAATAGGTGAAAGAGTGTGCATATCAATAACAGAAGCCTCAACACCTTGCTCTACTAATAGTTCTGCTGCTTGTAAGCAATGATAAACCATTTCGCCACAAGCAATTAAAGCAATATCTTTACCTTCTCTCAAGCAATTAGCCTTTCCGGAAACAAAAGGAGCTTCATCTTTATAAACTTCAGGCACTGCTCCCCTACCCATACGTACATAAGCCGGTTTGTTTGATTTTACAAAATATTTTAACATAGCTCGCATCTGTGCTCCATCCGCCGGAAGATATACTTCTATACCGGGAATAGCTCGCATTAAAGCTATATCCTGAGTAGCATGATGACTGGTGCCAAGGGCACCATAACTAACACCACCGGAAACAGCCATTATTTTAACATTCATATTAGAATAAGCAACATCCACCTTAATTTGTTCTGCAGAGCGTAAAGAATAAAAGCTGGCAGGTCCGCAAACAAAAGGCCTTAAGCCTGCATTGGCTAAGCCTGCAGATACACCAATGGCGTTTTGCTCCGCAATACCGATTTCTACAAATTGTTGTGGCAGTTGTTTGGCAAAATCTCCAAGGGTAACAGAGCCACGGCTATCAGTGGTAACAGCAAAGATAGTTTCATCATTTTTTGCTGCCTCTAATAAAGCTGCTGTAAAAGCCATACGTACTGCTTCTGTTTTCATAACCAGTCTACCTCCTTAACGCCTAAGGCTTCAAGTGCTTCCTTTACCTGCTGTTCATTTGGAACCTTATGATGCCATTCCTTTTTATTTTCTCCTGCGGGAAGCCCTTTGCACTTTATGGTTTTACAAATAAGACAATGGGGTTTGTTTTCCGCCTTTCTGGAGCTAAAATAATCCATCATGGCTTGTACATCATGGCCATCTACTTCCGTAACGTTCCAACCGAATGCGGTCCATTTTTCAGCAAGATTTTCTAGTGCCATAACATCTTCCGTATCACCGGAAATCTGTAAACCATTACGGTCAATAATTGCAAATAAATTGTCAAGACGATAGTTGGCCCCGGCCATAGCTGCCTCCCAAACACTACCCTCTGCTAATTCACCATCACCCAAAAGTACGAATGTTCTATAGGTTCTGTTTAACCTTTTAGCGGCAAGTGCCATACCTACACCTATAGACAAGCCATGCCCTAAAGCACCTGTACACATTTCAATGCCCGGTACTTTATTATTAGGGTGGCCTATTAAATGGCTACCTGCTTGAGAGAATTCTCGCAATTCTTCCTTAGGAAAAAAACCTTTATCAGCAAGTACCACTAAATAGCCTTCCACACTATGCCCCTTGCTAAGCAAAAAACGATCTCTATTTGGATCTTTGAGCATTTTAGGGTCTATGTTCATTACTCTATCATAAAGAACGCTGATAATATCTAAAGAAGACAGCGAGCCGCCTATATGGCCGGCATTTGCTTTATTTATCATTGTTATAACATCAGCACGCCTAAAATTGGCACGCATAGCAATACTTGCTGCATCCATAATAATTCCCTCCTGTTATTTTATTCTTGCAGCTAAAGCCGCTTTGTTTTGTAAATCCTTCTGTACTAAGTCAATAATAACAGCTGCAATAATTACAACACCTTTAATAACCATTTGCCAGAAAGTAGAAACGCCCATCATAATCATACCGTCATTAAGTACTGTTATAACGAGAACACCAATAATTGTCCCGCCTATGGAGCCTACTCCGCCGCTCATACTGGTACCGCCCAGTACAACGGAAGATATTGCAATCATTTCCCAACTTTCACCAGTGGCCGGGTGAGCAGCTCGTAATTCACTTGCCTTTATTATGCCCGCCAACGCAGCACAGAACCCTGAGAACATATAAACAAACAACTTTACACGTACTGTTTTTATACCTGAAATAACTGCAGCTCGTTCATTACCGCCAACGGCATAAATTTGATTACCGAGGGGTGTTTTTTTCATTATAAAGCTTGCAATAATGGCCAAAACAATGAATACTATAATAATATATGGAATTCCCACCAAGGATCCTGCACCAATAATATCAAAACCTATGTTACCAAGTTCCTTTTTACCGAAAAGGTTTGGAAATGTGGCTCCACCGGAACGCAACATAGCAAAACCACGGCATACATACATTGCGCCAAGGGTAGCAATAAAGGCCGGTACACGAACTTTTGCAATAAGTGCACCTGATACTAAGCCTACAAATATGGCCATTAAGCATACAATAAGAAGAATTAACGGCACATTGGGATATATGGTTCCTGCAATAAAAGGCAAACGAATCCCCTCTGTCATCAAACCACCGGCAATCATGGCAGATAATCCAACCACCGCTCCTACAGATAGGTCAATGCCGCCGGTAATAATAACCATTGTCATGCCAATTGCCAACAAACCATAAAGTGAAGCATGTTTTACCAACAATACAATGGATGACCATTCCATAAAGTTGGGGGCACTAAAGCTAAAATAAATCACCAATAATGCCAATGCAATAAATGTACGCCCTTTTAGTAGTAACATGCCAAGGGAGGCGTTTCCCTTGATAGTTTTTTTATGTTCCATTTTGTACCTCTCTTAACTATGCAGATTTTCCAGTTTTTAGGGCGGCGGCAGATGCTTTAACTAAGGCATCTTCTGTGATTTCATCCCCTGATAAGTCTGCGGTAAGCAAGCCATTACTCATAACAAGTATGCGGTCGCATACAGAGATCAACTCTTTAAGTTCGCTGCCTACAAATATAACCCCCATGCCATCAGCAGCAAAACCTCGCATTAGACGAAATATATCTGTTTTTGCACCAACATCGATACCACGGGAAGGCTCATCCATAATAAACACCTTAGGTTTAGCCATAACACACTTGCCTATAACAACCTTTTGTTGGTTCCCCCCTGAAAGGCTGGTAATTAAGTGTCGAACATCTGCTACCTTTACTTGCATTTCTTCTACTACAACATCTACAGCATTACGGCTGGCCTGTTTGTCTATAACACCATTATGAGTAAATCTTGGTATACTGGTTAATGTTGCGTTATCTGCAATGGACATGGTTTGTACTAAGCCATCTTTCTGGCGGTCTTCCGGTACAATAACCATTCCGCGGGCAATTTGATCACATACAGAAGGTTTCGTTATAGGTTCACCATCTAAAACAATATTGCCACTGGACTCAGGATGTAATCCCATTAAACTTTCCACTAACTCCGTTCTTCCTGCTCCCATTAAACCATATATACCTAATACTTCACCTTTATGTAGTGTAAAAGATACATGATCTACAGTATAGCCACCACATAAACGAGGTAAACAAAAGTTTTCTACTTTAAGAAGCTCCTGTTTTTCCCCTTTATATGGTGGTTTTTCTATACTCAATTTTGTATGACCAACCATTTGTTCAATAATCCAATGTATGTCAATATCACTTATATTGGCATTGGCTACCCTTTCACCATCTCTTAGAATAGTAATTACATCCCCTATACGAATAACTTCCTCTAAACGATGGGATATATATATAATAGCTATGCCTTGTGCTTTTAAATCCTCTATCAATTTGAACAACACTTCAACTTCTGCTTGTGAAAGGGAAGATGTTGGTTCATCCATAATCAAAACTTTTAATTCCTTTTGCAACATAGTCTTTGCAATTTCAACAACCTGCTGTTGCCCAACACGCAAGTTACGCATAATTTCTCCCGGATCTATATCTTGTTGCAAGCGCTCAAGCACTTCTCTGGCTTTTTTATACTGCTCTCTACGATCCACAACACCAAAACGACTAATTTCATTACCTGCAAACATATTGTCGGAAACCTTCATATCAGGAAACATATTTAACTCCTGATGTATAATGCTCACACCCAGGTCACTGGCTTCACGAGTATTATGCAAAGTAATTTTCTTGCCTTCCAGGAATATTTCCCCTTTTGTTGGTTTTTCTATGCCGGCTAAAATTTTCATTAATGTGGATTTTCCAGCACCATTCTCACCAACCAACACGTTAACACAACCGGGAAAAACCTCAAAATCTACATCTTTTAAGGCAGTTGTGCCCGGATAAACCTTGGTGATATTTTTAGCCAGCATAATAGGGGTTCTTTCTTGTTTCATGCTATTCCTCCACAATTTCTAAAGAAACAGGCACAATAACCAATGATTCAAGCTTTGTATTTTGTAAAGAAATACAACCTGAAAAGCTTACTGTTTTGCCTGCATAATTTTGCACATCGTTTGCTAAAATAATTTCATTTTTAATTTTGTTATTAAAAGAGGTAGTTAAATCAGCAAACTCTACTTGGTTTGCAAAGTCATCCAATTTTAAAAAACCTACACCATCCCTTATGGAATTTTTTATGTTGGAAGAGAATACCTTTCCATAATGAATTTTATAGTCAACTTCCCCATCGTATGGTGGAGCATCTATTAAAAGATTGGTTCTATTAGGCTTATCAGCATTTTCTATATCTAACACACGGCCTTGCCCCTGCACGCAAAAACTCCATGCGCTAGTTTCATTTGCACGACTACCATATTGATTTCCCGCATCATTTAAATCTGCATAAGCTGCCTTGAGCAAAACGGGAACATCTACAGCCCTCTGAGAAATAGTTGGAATAATTTTTGTATCCCAATTATCAATAGTATATTTATCAGTTACTGATAATTCTGCAACTACTACTGTTTCTCCGGCTTCATTAACAAGTGTTTCAGGTTCTTTGTCGGGTACTATAGTTACACGGCAGGTTAATGCTATAGCAACAATCAACAATGATAAAAAAATCCAAGGCAGTATGTTTTTATTTTTTTTCATAAAGCTCTCCAATTTTGCATAATGATAGGAGCGGCGCATACGCCGCTCCTTAAATGTAATTAATTATTTGGCCAATGCGAAATTATCAAGTTGTTCTGCGTT
The DNA here is from genome assembly GCA_012797085.1 of Christensenellaceae bacterium. Classification (GTDB taxonomy): domain Bacteria; phylum Bacillota; class Clostridia; order Christensenellales; family Aristaeellaceae; genus JAAZPT01. The sequence goes on from JAAZPT010000245.1 coordinate 13,407, forward strand.
TTCGATAGTTATTAATACACAATCCATCAATTGTTTTTCTTCCTTGTCTGTTTTGCCGCCGGCTTTGATGTATTCATCAGCTTGAATTACAGCTTGTTCGGAAATATAAGCAATGGGTTGTAAACCGGTTGCCTTAATTTCTCCACGAAGTATGGAGTCACGTACGTCGTTACTACCATCAAATCCGCAAACTATAACATCGTTCATACCTGCTTTTAAACAAGCTTCTATAACTCCCATAGCCATTGTGTCGTTACCACAGATAACGCCTTTAATATTGTCTGCGCCTTGAGCTTGAATTATTGATTCCATCTTTTCAAACGCTTCTGTTTGGCTCCAGTTAGCAGTTTGTTGTTCGATCATCTTTAGATCTTCATATTGGTCAATAACATCGTGGAAACCTTGAGAACGAACACCTGCGTTGGTGTCGGACTCTCTGCCTGTAAACTCAACATAGTTACCTTCTTCACCCATTTGTTCAACAAAATACTCAGCAACAAGGGATGCGCCTTGATAGTTGTTGGAAACCATTTGAGCAACAGCATCACCGGTTGAGTTGATTTCACGGTCTACCAAGAATGTTGGTATGCCGGCAGCCTTAGCAGCTTGTACAGGAGCGATTGTAGCATCAGCGCCTGCGTTATCACAAATGATAGCAACGGCTTTTCTTGCAATAGCTGTATCAAAGGCTTCAGATTGTTTTGTTACGTCGTCGTCATGTTGGATAACCATGTATTGATATCCAAGTTTTTCCGCTTGAGCAGCAGCAGCTTCTGCAACAGTCTTAAAGTAAGGGTTTGAGTGACTAGGTGTGATGATAACAATTAAGTTTTCTTCAGCAAAGGAAACAGCCATCATCGATACCAACAAAAGAGTAGTTAAAAATAGTGCAATTAGTTTTTTCATCTTAAAATCCTCCTATTTTTTATTCTTTAACATGATAAACATGTGAAAGTTCATTAATTATGTTTTACATATCTCTAATATTACGAACGCTTTGTCTATCAACAAACTCAACACCAACCTGTGTTTTTAAAATACATGGA
>JAAZPT010000423.1 GCA_012797085.1 Christensenellaceae bacterium
AAAAAAGCCTTTAGGGTTCATCTCATACGTTACTCCGTTGTTATTAGTAAACCAAATACCTTTCCTTTATTCCTTATATAATCCCTTGCGGGAGAGGAGATGGTCGAGGTTGGCAATACCGTAAACGATGACAGCGGTGACCACTGAGGAGTGTTCCATGTAGTCGGGGAAATCCTTATTATAGAGATCATTTTCAGTGTGCCAGACTTCGGCATAAGTGAAGTTGTACCCCTTATGATCGGTTTCGCTGAATGAGATCGTGGGTACTCCCTTCATTGCAAAATAAGCGTAGTCACTCCTTCCTACGGTTGTAGGACGCTCACGGGGTTCACCTCGGCGTTTGTTGACTCTGAAAGGAAATTCTTCCGAATATCCTTTCAGCGGAGCAGCTGCTTTTACGAAGTCCTCATACATAGCTTCGGGAACGGTGATACCGGTTGCACAGAGCGGACCTCCGTCACGGTTGAAATAGTTGGAAATTTTCTCAAGATCTACGGTTTTGTTTTCCACAAAATATTTTGAACCCTTGATTCCGAATTCTTCGCATGTCCAGAGGCAGAAAAGGATAGTTCTTTTGGGCTTTGCACCGCTCATTGCGAGCAGCCTGGCAGCCTCGAGCACCACTGCAGAGCCATTGGCATCATCAACTGCACCGGTACCGGTATCGTATGCATCGATATGAGCGCCCAGCATCACATATTCGTCAGGATACTTGCTACCCTTGATTACTCCAATTATGTTGCGATATTTGATTGGACCGATGCTGAAATGGTTGCGTATGTCGAATTCCAAGAAAAATGTCTGACGCTCTTTGACCTTTTGCTCGATGATTTTATATTGGTGTTCATTGAGTTTGATGTCACAGATTGTTGGCAAATTGTTGTAGGTTATCGCGTGTGCATTTTTCCTGTCGGCGATGACGTACAAAGGCAGGGATGCAGATTGTATAAACCCGAGCACTCCGGCCTCAATCATCTCCTTGTAGAACATTGCGGGGCACTCTACATAGGGAATCATCTCCTTTGGATTCTCTCTATTTGCAGAGTTATATGCCTTTATTTCATTATTGAGGCGTAGTATTGAGTCATTTTGCGCAATTGCCTCTGCCCTAATACTGTCGCCTTCAGCGGAATGGTCAATCGCATTTCCGTCAGATTTGCCTGAAATAAGCACCCAGGCACCTTTGAGTGCTCCCTTCATCTTTTTAAGTTCTGCTCTGCTTTTTGGTTCAATCAATACATGGCCCATCTGAGGGCCTTTCGTGCCGGCTGTATAGGAGGGTGTCGCGAAATGGAGTTGCATGCCGTCTTCACTCAGCATACGTCCGAACCATGGGCCACGGTTGAATCCTACGTTGATGGAGCCTACCTCCTGGGTGTAATACTCCATTCCCCACTCTTCAAATTTGCTGATTACCCAATTTTCGGCATCAGTAAGTGCGTGAGAACCGATAAGACGGCCGCCGATGCGGTTGGCGAGGATGTCAATGTGGTTCATTGTGGTGTTGTCACTCTTACCGAGTTCGAATACCTTCTTTACCACTTTGTCCTGCGCGCTGATAGAAATTATGGTGCATATCAGAAGCACCGGGATAAGGAAAAGTCGCTTCATTGTTGTTTTGTATTATTGGATTGAGTTATTATTAAAAACTGCTTCCTCCGATAAAGCCACGCATAAGCGAGGTGGAGGGCACATCTTTGTCAGAAATCGGTGTGAAGTAGCTGAGGAATTTGAGCAGGCGGTGAGCTTCGCTGTATTCTTTGCAATCCTTGGGTACGGTCCTCAGGATTTTCTCAGCATGTGAATGCAGTACTGCAAACTCGAGCAAATAGGAGGAGTTGAACATCGCATCCGCATCCTCCTGGAAGGGATATATCCATTTAACCTCTGCGCGGCGTACATTGGGCCAGTGGGAGATGGTCTCCCTTGCGGTAAATGAGCCCAGATTGTAGTCGCGTACAATTCTGCGAAGGAGACGGTTGTCGCTGGTGGGGATGCAGTTGTGATCGTCCAATGCTATACTGGTGATGGTATTGATGAATATTCTGTACTTGGTACTCTCGTCTATCCGGTCGGTAAGGCGGGGGTTGAGTGCATGAATACCTTCCACTATGAGGATGGAGCCCTCTTCCAGATGGAGTTTACGTCCGTTAAATTCGCGCAGTCCGGTGACGAAATTGTACTCAGGTACCTCTACCGTTTCTCCATTTAAAAGTTTGAGCATATCGCTCTGGAGGTATTTATGGTCTACGGTTTCAAAATTGTC
>JAAZPT010000246.1 GCA_012797085.1 Christensenellaceae bacterium
AAACTTCTAGCAAATATTGAGTGAGAGTGACAAATTTGCTACTGTTCATAAACTATTTAAATTATTGTTTTTTAGCTGTCCTAATTTTCTCTCCCAACTCCCCAATATTCCAAAACACCATCTAATATTTTCTGATTCTCATCAGTATATGTTTTAAAAACAATTCCCATATGGCCGTCAGTCCCAATATCAAATAATTTGTTATCAACATTTTTTTCGTCTAATACTTTTTTAAAGTAATAAGTCATTTTTTTCAAATTATCTTTTTCATTTGTTATTAATACAGTTTTAGGCAGTGTTGATAATTTATTGTTTTTTTCAAAAATTAAATATTTGTATTTATCCATATTTTTATAGCATTTAGGGAATACCATATTTCTCATTCCCCAATATGCTATATTTTTAATGTAAAAATGCATCAACCCGCAATCAATAATAATTCCGTTATATTTGTAATTTCTTTCATCTATATTAAAATCATCTCTCATTTTTTTATCATTGCATAGCAATGACTCTGCAATTGCTAAAACTCCCCCTGCTGAATGACCGGCTATATACATTTTATTAATGTTGCCTTCATATTTTTCAGCATTTAAAACAATCCATTTAACTGCATTAGATATATCTTCTATTTGATCAAATACATTTATGGTTGGATATGCCAGCCTGTAATTTAAATTAAAAACTACAAAGCCTCTTTGAGCTATATAATTAGCAAATAAAGAATCCATTTCCTTATAGCCGGATATAAATCCTCCACCGTGTATATCAATTAAAATAGGTTTTAATTCATCATTGCTTTTATAATAAATATCCAATTTGTGTTCAATGGAATTATCATTTATATAGCTGATATCTTTTACTTCTTTTATATTACTGTCTAATTTAGATAAATCAATTCTGTCTAAATCTTTTAAATATGTTTTATCGCTAAATTTCTTCATAAAATTATTTATCATAATCATCACCTACAAACATTATAACACGAAAAAGGGAGAATTTTATCTCGTTAAATATAATGAAATAAATCCCATAATTCTATATGCTTGTTAGTTGTATTTTGGTCTTAACAGTATTCTTTATAATATATCAGCAAAACCCTAACAAGTATTGATTGTTAATAACATATTATCTCTTGAATAAAAATATATTTTAGGTAAAATAGAAAGAGTGTTCAGGTAAAAACAATAAAACAACTCGTTTCAAGGGGTAAAGATGGGAAAACAACGTGATTTAACACAAGGGAATATAGGCAAAACTATAATTTTGTTCAGCCTACCCATGATTGCAGGCAACATTCTCCAACAAATGTATAATGTGGCAGATACTGTAATAGTTGGCCAAACCATTGGGGAGGAGGCCTTGTCTGCGGTTGGGTCTTCTTATAGCCTTATGGTATTTTTAACTTCCATAATTATAGGCCTTACTATGGGGAGCGGAGCGGTCTTTGCCCAGTTTTTCGGCGGAGGGAAAATCAGCGATCTTAAAAAAGGTATGGTAAATTCCTTCGTATTTATGGCTATAATTGCTATTATAATTAATGTTGTATCCCTCCTTTTAGTCGATAATTTAATAGTATGGTTGAATATTCCTAATGAAGTTGCAGACTATGCAAAAATTTACATGACTATTGTTTTATACGGTATTATCCCTATATTTGTTACCAACTATTTTTCTGCACTGTTAAGAAGCGTTGGCAATTCAGTAGTACCTCTTATTTTTGTGGGTTTATCGGCTATCACCAATATAGTTTTGGATTTGGTTTTTATTTTAAATTTTAATATGGGTGTAGGAGGTGCGGCTTGGGCTACGGTTATTTCACAAATTTTATCCGCCCTCGGAACCGGAATTTATTTTTTTGTTAAATTTAAAAATCTCCTGCCGGCTAAAAGTGATATTGTATATGCTCCAAAGCTTTTAAAATATATAATATCCAACTCCGTTCTAACTTCAGTGCAGCAGTCCATAATGAATTTGGGCATTCTTATGATTCAAGGCTTGGTAAATTCTTTCGGCTTGGTTGTAAGTGCGGCCTTTGCAATAGTTGTGAAGATTGATGCTATTGCATATTTTCCGGCGCAAGATTTCGGCAACGCCTTTTCAATTTTTGTTTCCCAGAATTTTGGTGGCAAAAAGTATGACAGGATAAAGACGGGTTTCAGGCAAGCACTGATTATTTCAAGCGTATTCTGTTTAGCAGCATCCATTTTTGTAAATGTCTTTGCCAAAGAATTAATCGGATTTTTCATAGATCCCTCAATACACGGAGCTGTTGTTGAAACTGGTATACAGTATTTAAGAATTGAAGGGTCTTTCTATGTTGGAATTGGCGTTTTATTCCTACTATATGGAATATATCGCGGGCTTGCAAAACCTGCTATGTCAGTGGTGCTAACAATTATATCCCTTGGTACAAGGGTAGTACTCGCTAATATATTGGCAGGATTTTCTTCAATCGGCGTTATAGGGATTTGGCTAGCTATTCCTATAGGCTGGGTTTTGGCGGACTTGGTGGGATTGATTTACTATAAAAAGAAAACTTTAGTATAAATTTGATTTCTTAATTTTTGGGTAAAAATTAAAAGTATATTAATAAAAAGCTCCAGTCTTTAGGATTGCAATTTTTTGTGATTGAAGGGTTGTATTTTATTGTTATATGCTATATTATAAAATTTAAACTAACTTTTATTTAAATTTGTGAGTATTATTATAATAATTTAGGAGTTTTTTATGAATAAAATCTTTAAATGCCCTTTTTGCGAGACTGTTTTTAATTTACAAAAGCATATAACATATAATTTTGTCGAAATAAGTAAAACAAATATATTTATCGACTATACAAATCTTCTTGACTTAAGGCTAGAACTATTTGAATGTCCTATGTGTGAAAAATATTCTGTAGTGATTAATTTTTTGAGTCCTAAATTTGAAGGAAAACCTTCTACAATGGTATTTCCGGACTCAAAAGCTAAAAAATTCCCTGATTATGTTCCGGAACAAATAAGAAATGACTATACAGAAGCATTTAAAATTTTAGATTTAAGCCCTAAAGCTTCTGCAACTTTATCAAGAAGATGTATTCAAGGTATGATTCATGATGAATGGGAAATAAAAGAGGAAAATCTATATAAGGAAATAGATGCCTTAAAAGGGAAAATAGATCCGCAAATTTTTGAAGCTATTCACGCATTAAGACAACTTGGAAATATTGGTGCTCATATGGAGAAGGATATAAATTTAATAGTTGATATTGAGCCGAATGAAGCCGAAAAATTGATTAAACTAGTAGAATTACTCATAAAAGATTGGTATATAGATCCTCACAATAATGAAGAATTATTTAAAGAAATAGTCGATATCAACGAAGTCAAACAAGAACAAAGAAAACTTGGAGAAAATAGTTAAGTATCAATTTATTTATTATCATAATTTTTTAAAAATATATTTTTTCTAAATCTTATGTTTTGATAGCTAATAATTGAAAAGAAACCTAAAATATATTGATCCAGCTTACTAGATTTATTGCTTGTTTTAAGGAAATAAGTGCTTAAAACAAGTTTTTTATTGAATTTGAAAATATTGTTTGTATATGGTGATAAATTGATTTACTAAAAAATATTCATATTTTTATTTGTTCTATGCAAATATCAAATTATTGAATTAATAAAAACGATGAAAAATTTATTTTAAATTATCAACTTTTTTGTTATAATTTTTTTGAAGAATATATTTCATTTTATAAAAAAATCTAACTAATGCGGAGAAGCTATGGAAATTGTTATTGTTGGCGGCGGCAAATTAGGGCAAGAGATTTGTTACGACCTTAACCAGGAAGGGCATGAAGTTACACTAATTGACACTGATAGTGATTTAGTTGGCAAATTAGTTGAAGAACTGGATATACAAGGTATTGTAGGCTCCGGAACCGATATAGAAATATTAAAACAAGCTGGTATTGCTGCTTGCAAGGCATTTATTGCGGTAACTGATAATGATGAGGTAAACTTAATTTCTGCTCATATAGCTTATAAACTGGGGGCACAATATAGAATTATTAGAGCACGAAACTTGGAGTACACAAAAAATGAAGAGTATATATCCGAATATTTCAAAATTGATTATGTTATAAACCAGGATTCGGAGGCAGCTAAGGAGATCCTTCATGTTATTGATTATCCTACAGCAAGCTATGTGGAATCTTTTCATAATAATAGTATTAAAATGATAAATTTTCGTGTTATACCCAACAGTGAAATTGTAGGGCTTAGTGTACAAGAAGTAAGGTCCATTGTTGGCGATGTTGTTATTTGTATGATAGAAAACAGGAATACGCAAGAAGTTAATATTCCAAAGGGGAAAACTATTATTGAAGCCGACACATACTTAAATGTTATCGCATCTAATAAAGACTATAACAGGCTTGTTCAATTAGCAGGCCATAAGAACAATACTCGTTTTAAATCCGTATTCATACAGGGTGGAA
>JAAZPT010000247.1 GCA_012797085.1 Christensenellaceae bacterium
CGGAATTACCCTTAATTTTTGGGACGATTAAAGATATTTGCCCAATACCAACCGATAAAAACCTGCTACAAATGGAAATTATGCAAAATGATTGGATTAACTTCATAAAAACCGGTAGCATACCGGAACGTGAACACTTTGGGGAAAATGGAAAAATTACACTTTATGAAGAAAGAGAAGCCAAGCTTATAGATTTTCCACAAAGAGAAATTATAGAGGAACTACAGGATACCGGATTGTTTACAAAAATCATGAAATCCTTTATGCGTGGCAGGGATGAAAATTTTATTGCATGAACAAAATTTAACTTAAATGTATTAGATAAGGTTTTACTCAATTTTAGGAGGATAAAAATGGCCAAAGCAAAAACTTTAAATGCTCAACAAAAAGGGCTAAGTAAAACACCAAAGGAAACTTGGAACATCTTAATGGACTATGCGGGACGTTGGAGTTGGCTCATATGGGTTTCCATTATTGCAGCAGTGTTTAGCACACTGACTGGCATTATACCCTATATCTATATTCACAAAATAATTAATAATATATTACAAGAAAACCCTAATATAGATCATATTATTCGCCTTGCTTGGCTGGTTGTTCTTTTTTTTGTAATAAGTATTTTACTTTATTTTATTTCTTTATCCTTATCCCATATATTGGCTTTCCGTATTGAAAGTGGCATTCGCAGCAGTTCTATGAAGCGCTTTATGGATATGCCCTTGGGTTTTTTTAAAGAACAAGCATCTGGAAAACTAAGAAAGACCATTGATGACAATGCCGGATTGACCCATAATATGATAGCTCATAATACCCCTGACCTGGCGGCTGTTGCTGTTTTTCCGTTAATAATGTTAATTGTATTTTTTTTATATGATTGGCGCATGGGGCTAACTTCGCTACTTACAATTTTTGCAGCGGTATTCTTGATTTTTCCAATGTACTCGGGTAAAAATCAAGACTGTGTTCATAATTATATGACTGCACAAGAGCAAATGAATGCTTCTGCTGTAGAATATGTTAGAGGGATTCCTGTAGTTAAAGTTTTTCAACAAACAATTCATTCTTTTAGGGCTTTTAGAGAAGCTATAAAAAACTACTCGACCTTCTCTTTAGAATATACTTACATGGCAAGAAAATGGATGCTTATGGCAAATATTATGGTTCGAGCTGCTGTTTATTTTTTGATTCCGCTTGCTATTGTTATGATAAATAGAAACTCAAATCCCATTGAAATTATTTGTAATTTGGTTTTTTATGTTTTATTTAGTGGTTATAGCGCTAATCAAATAATAAAAATCTTATCGATTGGGCAAGGAACTATGCATGCAACAGAAGTAGTAAACCGTATAGAAGGTTTGTTTATTTATGAGCCTATGACCTATGGTAAGCATGAAGAAACGGAGGAGCATACAGTTAGTTATAAAAATGTTTCTTTTCATTACCCTAATACAAAGCGAGACGTTGTTTCTAAAGTATCTTTTGATATACCCCAAGGTAAATTTATAGCCTTGGTTGGTGAGTCAGGTGGCGGAAAAAGCACCTTAGCATCTTTGTTGCCACGTTTCTATGATCCACAGGAAGGAAGCATCAGCATTGGTGAAATTCCGGTACAAAATTTTAGTAGGAAAGCACTTATGAATCAAATTTCATTTGTTTTTCAAAATCAATCTCTTTTTAAGGAAACGGTTCTGGAAAACATTAGAAAACCCAAGCCACACGCTAGTGAAGAAGAAGTATTGGAGGCATGTCGTAAGGCACAATGCTTAGATGTGGTTGAAAAGCTGCCTGAAGGGCTACACTCAGTTGTAGGAGGTAAGGGAGTATTTTTATCCGGAGGGGAAGAACAGCGGCTTTTGTTGGCTAGAGCGTTTTTAAAGAATGCACCGATATTAGTTTTGGATGAAGCTACAGCCTTTACCGACCCAGAAAATGAAAGGCTAATTCAAGCTGCTTTTCGTAGACTGATGGCGAATAAAACAACGCTTATGATTGCCCACCGACTTAGCTCTGTGATTGATGCTGATTGCATTATGGTTATGGAATCGGGAAAAATTGTTGAAAAGGGGAACCATGAAGCTTTGCTTGAGCAAGGTGGTATTTATGCAGCTATGTGGAAGGATTTCAATACCTCAGCAACGTGGCGTATTTAAGCGTATCCTATTATGTTAAAAGAACAAAAAGGAGAATATCATGATTAATTTCTTACAAAAACATCTTGCAATGGGGCGAAAGTCTGCCCAAGGTTTGGCAAAAGGCTCTATATATAATGCCCTTTATTTTGTTTCGCTTATGATGCCTATGTCTTTAGTTTATTATTTTCTAGAAGATGTTTTACCACATTTAAAAACAGAGCAAGAGATTGTTTTTCGCTATGCTTCCTATGTAATTATAGCACTTGTGTCATTACTGCTGTCTGGATTTTTTTACTACAAACAATATACATCTGTTTTTGTATCTACCTATGAAGAAAGTGAAGAACGCAGGATACGATTGGCAGAAAAATTGCGAAAATTACCTTTATCATTTTTTAGTAATAAAGATTTAAGCGATATTACAAATACAATGATGGAGGATATCAACACCCTAGAGGGTTTACAATCTCATGCTATTCCTCAGCTGGTTGGAGCTATAATTTCTACCCTAATTACTACTGTAGGAATTATTATTTGGGATTGGCGTATGGGGCTTGCTGTATGCTGGGTTATGCCTGTTGTGCTGGTTGTTACGTTGCTTAGCTCTCGTTTCCAAAAAAAGCATATTAAGGCACATTTTGAAACAAAACGTCAAGTGTCCGACCAAACTCAAGAAAATATTGAGCATATGGCTGATATACATGCCAACAATCAAACTGAAAGGTATATGAAAGAATATAATGCCTTATTAAAAAAAGAAGAAGATATGCACAAGATATCTGAAATGGCTATGTCTATTTTTGTTAATGGTGGACAAAGCTTATTAAAACTGGGCTTTGCTACTGCAGTAATTGTCGGTACAATGCTGTTTGAACAAGGCTCTTTGTCGCTAATAAAATATTTGATGTACATGGTTATAGCTGCTCGAATTTATGACCCTGTAGGCTCTATGGTATATAACTTATCCTATCTTTATTATGGCTCTGCTCCTTTGGAAAGAACATTGGAATTGGAAAAAAACAAAGAAATGACAGGCCAGACTGACATTGAGTTTGACCGCTTTGATATAGAGTTCGATAATGTTAGCTTTGAATATTTAGAAGATACTCCTGTTTTACAAAATGTTAGTTTTACTGCTAAGCAAGGTGAAATTACGGCATTGATTGGGCCTTCCGGATGTGGAAAAAGTACAGCATCCAAACTGGCTACAAGGTTTTATGATCCAAATGAAGGGAGCGTAAAAATTGGTGGACATGATTTGAAGAATATTGACCCTGAAACGATTATGACTCAGTTATCTATGGTATTTCAGGATGTTATATTATTTGATGATACTGTGTATGAAAATATAAAATTGGGCAGGAAAAATGCGACGGAAGAAGAGGTCATGGAAGCTGCACGTTTAGCTCATTGTGATGAATTTGTTCAAAGTCTACCTGATGGCTACCAAACCATAATTGGTGAAAATGGTGCGCGCTTGTCCGGGGGTGAACGTCAGAGGATTTCTATTGCCCGAGCTTTGCTAAAGAATACACCTATATTGCTTTTGGATGAAGCAACAGCTTCACTTGATGTGGAGAATGAAAGTAAAATACAGGCAGGCCTTAGCGAGTTAATTCGTGGCAAAACAGTGCTAATGATTGCTCATCGTATGCGCACAATAGAAGAAGCAGACCATATTGTTGGCTTAACCGACGGAAGAGTTGTAGAAGCCGGAGCACCTGCTGACTTAATAAGGAATCCGTACAGCCTTTATAGAAAACTGAGGAGCTTACAGTTAGGCGAATGATAAGCAGTTATAGGTGCCGTAGAGTTAAACTAAATAAAAAAGAAGGTGTAAGCATATTTTCGCTATTTTTGAAAGTTGACAAAAACATATTTTTATAACAGATGTTTTTATTATTAGAAACATGGAGGTATTTAAATGAAAGATATTATAGTAATTGGAGGAGGGCCGGCAGGTTGTAGTGCTGCTATTTATGCAAAGGCAAGAGGGAAGAAAGTTTTACTTTTTGAAAAAGATAAAATTGGTGGCTTAATTGCCAATGTATCCAAGGTAAGCCATTATGTTTCGGTTGAAGAAAATGTTAGAGGAACTGATTTTGCACAAAAAATGGCAAAACAATTGGAAAGCTCCGGAATTAGTGTCAAATATGAAGAAGTTATTGCTTTGGAAAAAACTGATGATGGATTCATTGTTAAGTCTGTGAACGATGAATATCGTTGTAAAAAAGTAATTTGTGCTACTGGTTCATACTTAAAAAAGTTAAATATAGATACAAGAGGCGCTACGTTTAACCATTGGCCTTTAGGAAACGAAGAAAGCTTAAGGAACAAAACCGTTGTTATTAATGGAGGCTCTGATGGTGCTTGTAAGGAAGCTCTCTACATGGCTAAGTTTGCTAACAAAATTCACATAGTTCAAGATCAAGATGAACTGAAGTGCATCGATGAATTTAAACGTCAAATTGAAAACAGCAACAACATTACCGTTCATGCTTCTTCAACTATGAAAGATGTTGAGGTTGTAAACGGAAAAACTATTAGCGTTTCAACAAACAAAGAAACCATTACAGACCAAGATGGTATCGAAGTCTATGTGCAGATAGGTCAAGATGGAAACTCCAATTTGATAAAAGATTTTGTAGAAATTGAAAATACCTATGCGAAATCCGAAGTGGTATCAGAAGTAGAGGGATTATTTTTTGCGGGTGATATACGGGTGAAAGCTGTAAAGCAGATAGCGACCGCTGTTGCCGATGGATGTATAGCCGGGATAGAAGCGTGTAAGGTTTGAAATGTTATTGGTATGTCTGTATGCGTTAGTTGTTCTTGAAACGATGAGTGCGAATGAAGGTAATAATACAAAATGATACCTGGTTACCTGAGCCGCGCCTGCAAAAGCATTTAGCCTAATAGGCGCGGCAGCTTATGAGCTATAGTAGCAATGAAAATTCGTAGATGATACTAATTATCAGCAGTTCATTGTTATGGTGCAATATTGGGAAATTAAGCGGTTTTGTGAGGGAACAATATGATAAAATTAAAGGAAATTTCAAAAATATATCAAAGCGGATCAACGAAGATTAGAGCGCTTAACAATATAAGTTTAGAAATTAGAAAAGGTGAATTTGCTGTTGTTTTGGGAACGTCAGGTTCTGGAAAATCCACACTTTTAAATATAATAGGTGGTATGGACACTGCAAGTGGCGGGGAAATAGAGGTTGATGGAGTAGATATAAGTAAAAAATCGGAAACAGAAATGGAAAACTATAGAAGAAATATGATTGGTTTTGTTTTCCAATTTTACAACTTGATTCCATCTCTTACTGTAAGAGAAAATGTTGACATTGTAACATCGTTAACTGAGGATCATTTGAATGTAGATGAAATAATAGATTCAGTTGGCCTTGGAAACAGAAAAGATCTATTTCCTTTTAATCTATCGGGAGGGGAATTACAAAGATTATCAATAGCAAGGGCGGTGGTTAAGAATCCTAAAATCCTTTTATGTGATGAGCCGACAGGTGCATTGGATACACAGACCGGAATAAAAATATTAAGTCTGTTAAAAAACACCGCCAAACAGAACGGTATTACCTTAATAATTGTAACCCACAATTCAAATATAAAAGAAATAGGTGATAAGGTAATTTTACTTAAAGACGGTGAAATTGAAAGTATAGTAAAAAATACAAATCCTATGGATATTGAACGGGTGAAATGGTAATGAAGTATTTATTTATAAAAACCTTTAGAGATATCAAGGTCTACTGGAGCCAGTTTTTAGGTGTGTTTTTTATGACGCTTATATCTATTGCAATCTATACCGGCATGGCCGTTATTTGGCGTGGATTAGATTTATCGATAGAAGAATATCAAAATGAAAGCAATATGGCAAATCAATGGATATATACTAAAGGTATTTTTGAAAGAGATATGAAAAATTTTGAGAGAGAGACGGGAATTATAAATGCCACTTATTCAGCTACTATTAGAGGTGAAATAAAAAACGGAGATCAGTACCTTGAACTTATTGCATTAAACAACGATGAGTTCATGAAACCCTATGTTATAAAAGGGAATAAATATCACCACGATAGTAACGGGCTTTGGTTGGACGCAAAATTCGCTGAAGCAAACAAACTGAATCCGGGCGATAAATTATCGATAAAAAACGGAGTTTTTGAAAAAGAATTCGAAATCAAAGGAATTGTTTTGAATATTGAAAAGATTTTTTTTACCGGTTCCAATCTTTTGACGATGCCTGACCATAAAACATTTGGATACGCATTTATTAGCAAAGAAAGTTTAAATAAACTGGCTCCCTTTTATCCGTATACTGAGATCCGATTGGGCGAGAATTCTCATATATCTGATGCAGAACTAGAGACTATATTAGGCGATAAATTTCTTTTTTCCGAAAAACAGGAGGATAAAGATTTTTTGAAAGAGACAGAAAGAGAATCAAGTCAAATGAAGAAGATGTCTATCCTGTTTTCACTGGTTTTTGTTCTTCTATCCGCATTGACTATGTATTCTTCAATGAGTCGTTTAATTATTAGCCAGAGAACAATGATAGGAACCATGAAGGCCTTGGGAATACATACTTGGAAAATCAAGCTTCATTATGGATTATACGGTTTATTTTTTTCACTTATTGGTTCAATAACTGGTCTGCTTTTAGGACCCATAATTATTTCACCTATCATTGTGACAATGAAAGAATCGTATATCATTTTACCTTATTGGTATTTAGTTCATCACGTTTCTGAATACTTAATTATTATTGGCCTTGTCTTTACCTGTATTTTTGCTTCTCTCAAAACAACCGGCAAGATACTAGGTATGGTTCCGGCGGTAATTCTGAGAAATGTAAGCAATATGGATACAATTGTAAAAACCGGTTTCTTAGAAAGGATCGGTTACATTTGGTCCAAACTACCTCTTGGAATAAAATGGACATTAAGAGATAACCGCCGAAATAAAATCAGGTTTTTGATGGGAGTTATAGGTGTTGTTGGCGGCATGGTTTTGATGATAGCGGGCTTGGGTGTTACACAATCCATAGAACATGCAAATAGATA
>JAAZPT010000248.1 GCA_012797085.1 Christensenellaceae bacterium
ATGCCTATAGGAATATAAAATGCACCTGCCGGTATGGAATGCTCTATGCCTTTACTTGCACTATCTAAATATATTGTTAGCTGTATTTGTGAGCCATACCACAATTCTGAAGGAGATAATTTTTTACTTTTGCTTTTGTAATCTATAACCCTAACATAATTGCCATTTTTGCTTTTATATACATCAACTCTATCAATCTTTCCCCTTAGCGTAACGCTTCTTCCGTTATCTAATTCTAAAATTATTGGTGGAAATTTACTGCTTTTTCCAAATTCGAGCTCAGTTTCATATATTTTAAATTTACTTAAACTTAATTGTTTAACATAAGTATAAGCGGCAAAGCTTATATCCTTTTTTGCTTTATAAAAAGCAGCTTTATTTCTACTTCCGTCATTTATGGGATTAAAGTTTTCATCAAAATTTTTATTGTCAATAATCTTATTTATAATTTCGTTTATTTCATTTTCACTAATATTTTCAAAGTTCTCAAGTGTTTTTATTTCTTTAATAAAACTATCAAGTATTTCATGATAAAAGTTTCCCATTATCAAAGGATTTACTTTCCAATCTTCAACAATTTGTGGCTTAATGCCATAATCAATAAAATGTTTAAAAGGGCACTCAGCAAAAGACTCTAAGCGTGATACAGAAAGGGCTTCTCCCTTATATAATGAAAAGGTTGTGTTTTTATCAATGTTTTTTAAATTTGAAAAACATCTTAGCTTATTAATATAATTTAAAAATAATTTTTCCAAGATAACGTTATGTTTTATTGAGTTATAATAAAATGCTAATTTAGCAAGACCATTATCATATTCTTCTTTATTTTTAGATTGGTTTAGCGTCGGTATTTGTCTTAAAAACAGAGACAAAACATTATCAAAATTATTCAAGCTAAAACCAAGTTTTTCATCTATTATTTCAACATCACTGTAATATCTGTTTTGTATTTCATTAACAATATTCAAAGGCCATAATGGTTTACCGGACAGGTCTGTTTTTGAATAACTTAAAAATAACATATTTTTTGGAAGTGTAAGAGCTTTTTTTATATCTAACTTAGCTATAGTATTAGCATTATCTTTACTTAAACCAATTTCTTTTCCAATACGTTGTTCTATAAATAGCATTTCTTCTTCGTTTACAATGCTTTCGGTTTTATCTGCTAAAACACTGTCATCTAAACCTACTAAAAACAAAACTTTTGTTTCGCCGCTTATCATATGGCCCAATGTTCCTACAGCAACCATATTTTCATTTGAAGGTAAAGCGTTTATACTTATAGCAGAAAAGCCTTGTTTTATTAATTCCGGTAATTTTTTAAATGTAGCGCGAGAACCATCTAATATTAAATTTAATTGCGAAAAAACATCTATTATATAATTCCATAATTGTTGATTTTGTTCAGCCCTTAAATTCATTTTGTGTTTTAACAGCAAATTTTCATGCAAATCAATTTTTTCAAAAGCATTAATATTTTCAATAAGCTCATATAATGCACTAATTGTTTCATTAGAATTTTTTGCCTTTGCTAAATTTTCCTTAAGTTTTATTAAGGGTCTTAAAAGCTTTAATCTTAATTTTTCTGCTGTTTCTATTTCGTGTTTTTCGCCCCTACAAAACTCTTTAAGCCATTTTGATCTACTTATACCATATTTTTTAGCATAATTTTTCAAAAAAGAAATTTCTTCAATCTTTAGTCCGCAATAAGGGTTACTCATAATATATGTCATATATTCATCATCATAATCCTTTGATACTGTAAAAACAGAGTTGATTATATATGATATTAGTGAATGTTGTAAACCGAGCAATTCTTCATTGCTGAAATAAGGTATATTTAAGCTCATTAATGCAGTTTCAATTGCAAAGGTATAATCACTATTGCTAGGTAACATTATGGTTATTTCGCCGTAATTAATGCCTTTTTTTATTAATTCCTTAATTTGTTTTGCAACAAGTTCAGCTTCTTCAATTGGGGATGAACAATTCATTATTTTTATGCTGTCTTGTTTTTTAGTATATTTTAAATTTGTTCCTTTTTTTACATTGCTATAAAGTACACTATCAATGTGCGCTATGGCGTTATCAATTTCAAGCGTATTTTCATTGAAATATTTCAGTTCATAGTTTATATCGTTTAAACTTAAAATGTCTATTAAGCGATAAACACTTTGCCTTACGGGCTCAAACAGTGATGAATCATGACTATCTTCCGAATCCATTATTAGCCAAAGCTCTAAAACTTTTGCGCTTTTTGCTATACCTAACATTAGGGTTGCTATATTTTCTGTTATAACATCAAAACCATAAATATAAACAAATTTACCATTTAAATAAGCACTTTTATTTATGTTTTGTGCTACAAAGCGCATCTTGTTTTCCTTTGATGAAAACTTACTGTTTGTAAGCATTATATAATCATTATAAATAAGCAATATATCGTGCCATTTTAATTTCAAAATATTATCTTCACTTTTTTCTAATATATTTTGAAGATTATCAATGTCAATTTGAGCTTGTATAATATTATCTATCATTTCGGATAGGCTTTTTATAAAACCCGGCTTGAAAATATCCGCTTTGTAATATTTTAATTTTTTTTCATACTTATATAATAAATTTGTAATAAGCATAAATTGCCCTGAAGTGTCAAGCATATTATCGTTTAAGTTAGTAGTTCTTTCTAAAACTCTATATGCTAATCTTGAAGGGCTTAAA
>JAAZPT010000249.1 GCA_012797085.1 Christensenellaceae bacterium
AATAATATAAAATAAAGCAAATAGCATAACAAACATTAGCACGTTAATGCTAATATTTATTGTATTAAAAATACTATTTATTGAGCATATAATTATATTAAAAAAAGCATAAAACAGTATTATTATAGATAAATATATATTTTTATTTCTCATTTCATTCATAAAAATTCCGTATCAAAAGATACGGATTAAAAATTATTTTTAACAATAAAATATAAAACACTTATACCTAAAATAATAAAACTAATTATATTGGAATATTTTTTTATTTGTTGTGATTTTTCTTCTGAAAAACCAGTGTAATATTTAGAAACAAGTTCTGAATTACAAAAAGGACATTTCGTCATATGATCAAGAACATCTTTACTACAAATAGAACATTTTACAATATGTTTCAAAGTGTTTTTATTCATACTTTAAACCAAACTTTCAAACAAAAAATTACAAAGATTATTAAAGCTATTGAAAAAATTGCAGCAATAGTTAATGCAGCTTTAAGAGAGCTTAACATCAACTTGAAAAAATCATATTTTGATAAATTACTATTGATACCTAAATCACTAGTTTTGTTAGGATTGTACCAAGACATTCCTTCAACATTCATATCAACAATAACCCTGTTATCATCTTCAAAATTATTTTTCATCGTATAAATGGCAAGCAACCATATGGCCATCTACATTACGTGGCTTTGGATTCACGTTTTTGCAAATTTCCATACAACTTTCACATCTGGTATGAAACTTACAACCACTTGGAGGATTAGCAGGCGAAGGTATATTACCTTCAAGTATAATTCTGTTCATTTTAAGTTTTGGATCAGGAACAGGGATAGCACTAAACAATGCTTTTGTATATGGGTGTAGAGAATTTTTAAATATTGACTCTTTATCAGCATATTCAACTAATGATCCCAAGTACATTACACCCACTGTATCAGAAATATGTTCCACTACAGACAAATCATGAGATATAAATAAATACGTTAATCCGAACTTTTCTTGTAAGTCTTTTAATAAATTAATAATTTGAGCTTGAATTGATACATCTAATGCTGAAACAGGTTCATCACAAACAATAAATTCAGGATTTAATGCTAAAGCACGCGCAATACAAATCCTCTGCCTTTGTCCTCCCGAAAACTCATGGGGATATCTTTCCTTATGATAAGGCTGTAAACCGCAAGCTTCCATAATTTTATCAACATATTCATTAAATTGTTCTTCCGGAACAATATTATGCTCTTGTACTGCCTCACCAATAATTGTTTGTATAGGTAGACGTGGCGATAAACTAGAATAAGGATCTTGGAAAATGATTTGCATTTTAGGTCTAAAAGCCCTCAATTCATTTTTATTTAATTTATTAATATCAACACCGTTTATATATACTTCACCATCAGTTAAATTAGTTAAATTTAAAATTGTTTTTCCGGTAGTTGTTTTACCACATCCAGACTCACCAACCAAACCCATTGTTGTACCTCTTTTTATAGTAAAAGATATATCATCAACAGCTTTTACTTGACCGGTTACTCTATTAAAAAGACCTGTTCTTATAGGGAAATATTTTTTTAAATTTTTTACAACCAGGAGGTTATCATTATTGTTTTCCATTATTTTCCTCCTTATATAAATAACAACTAGTAAAATGAGTATCTGATATTTTTCTTATACTTGGATATTGCCCATCACATTCTGAAATTCTTTTGTTACACCTATCCCTAAAATAGCAATAATTTGGCATATTAACAGGATTGGGAACATTTCCGGGAATACTAAACAATCTATCAACTTTTACATTTACAACCGGTTTTGATGCCATTAATCCAATTGTATAAGGATGAG
>JAAZPT010000250.1 GCA_012797085.1 Christensenellaceae bacterium
AATTAGGTTGTTCATATATACAATATTGGTTTGCCCTTGCCATCAATGCACCGTAGAGTTGGCTTCTTACATTACCTGTGGCTTCAATTTTAAAATATATGTTTAATGGCAAAGTCATGGAAAATTTCGGATTATATTTTATGCTCATAAAACCCTGACCAACTTGTTGGCCTGAGCTGTTTAAAGCTATAAAAATATTTTCTGCTGGTATATCGCCGTAAGGTGCGGCAGCGTTTACAATTTGCATAAAGCCAATTCCTTTCGTTTACCTATAGTGCATTAGTATTTTACTTCAATTTGATATTTTTATCAAGTTGTGTAAAATTAAAGAGTAATTATTATTCAGGAGAAATTTATGTTATCTGATTTTCTAAAAAATGATAAATTTAGAGCTTATGCTCAAATACTTATAGGTTGCGTTATAGGTGCAACTGCTTATCCGTTATTTTTGATTCCCAACAATATAGCGCCGGGAGGCTTAACAGGCGTTGCTACAATTATAAATTATTTTATTAAGGTTCCCGTTGGTACATTAAGCTTAATATTAAATGTTCCATTGTTTATATTGGGCTATAAATCTGCCGGTAAAATTTTTGTGTTCAGGTCATTAATTGCAACGGTATTATTCTCCTTTTTTATTGATATTTTACCTTTTTCAGCAGTTACAAAAGATCCTTTACTAGCCTCTTTATATGGTGGAATATTCTTAGGTTTTGGATTGGGGTTAATACTTAGAGGCGGAGCTACAACAGGTGGTACTGATTTAATAGCTCGTATTATTCATAAGCGCATGCCTTTTATAACGGTTGGTGCAATACTTTTTGTTGCGGATTTTTTGGTAGTGGTTGCTGCAGGAGTAGGCATGGGTGCAGAGCTTGCTATGTATGCAATTATATGTATTTTAGTTACCTCTGCTATACTAGATGTTACAATGCAAGGTTTAAACAGGGCGAAGGCTTGTTATATTATTTCAAATAAAAATGAGCTTATACGCCAAAGGCTTATGGAAGAAACAGAGCGTGGTATTACAATTATTCATGCTACAGGAGCCTATACCATGGAAGAAAAACCTGTTATATTGTGTATAGTAAACCCTAGAGAGACTGTTGATGTAAAACGCATTGTAAAAGAAGTTGACAGCAAAGCGTTTATGTTTATAACAGAGGCCCATGAGGTGTTGGGCGAAGGTTTTGAAGAGCTTAAATAATTATAAAGGAGTATTTTATGTCAACAGCAATATTTGGTAGCGGTACAATTGCAAATGTGCATTTAAACGCTTTGAGATTCTTGGGCAAAGAAGTTTCAATAGTAATAGATAAATTCCCGGAAACAGGAAAAAGTTTTGCTGAAAAATGGGGTATAAAACAATTTAGCACTAATCCTATGGATGCTATGAATAGCGATGTTGATACCATTCATATTTGTACTCCGCCTAATTTGCACTATGAAACTGCAAAATTAGCATTGGAACATAATAAAAATGTAATTTGTGAAAAACCTTTTTGTATCTCTTCAAGCCAGGCAATAGAGCTTTATAATTTAGCTAAGAATAAAAAGTTGGTTAATGCAGTAAATTTTAATGTGAGGTATAATCCTGCTTGTATAGATGCTAAAAACCATATTCAAAATAAAAAGCTTGGGGATGTGCTTTTAATTCATGGTAGCTATTTGCAAGAGTTTCATGTACTTCCAACAGAATATTCTTGGCGTTATCAACCGGAATTTGGCGGCAATATGCGTGCAGTTACGGAAATAGCCTCCCATTGGATAGACTTGGCAAGGTATATTTCGGGTTTGGAAGTTACAGAAGTTTCTGCCAACTTTGCTTATTTTAATAAACATAGGCTTTTAAAGGACAATATAATGTATCCTTCAAGCATGGA
>JAAZPT010000251.1 GCA_012797085.1 Christensenellaceae bacterium
GTTCAGTCCATTACTAGTAGAACAACTTTTATTAAGAAAATCCGAAAAAGGTTCTACAAGGTTATTGATGAAATCAATGATAAGTTAAATCAATACGATAAATTGCTTATGAAAGAAGAATACAATCTCCAAAAAAGTTATGAGAATTATAGCCTAGGAAACATAGATAGAAACACCTATTTATTAGAAAGAGATGTGTTACAAGGACATATTTCAACACTTGAAAGAGAAAAGATAGCGCAAGAGGAAGTCTTAGTAAACATAAAGCAAGACAAGAGAAAGGCGTATCAATGGATTAGAGATATCTTTTCTGCAAATGGAATTGATAAGCTTCCAACTGAACTTGTTCAAAGCTTAGTTGATAAAGTGATTGTTTATGCGAATCACGATTTTGAAGTGGTCTATAAATTTAATATTGAAAGCCTAAAGGAGGACAAAAATGAGTAAGATTGCACTTTATATTAGGCTATCAGTAGAAGACCAAATTAAGGATAAGGAAAGTGAAAGTATTATAAGTCAAAGGATGTACCTAAATGACTATTTAGATCAAAATGCTGAATTAAAACATTTAGTAAGAGTTGAGTATGTAGATGACGGCTATTCAGGAACAAATGAGAATAGGCCTTCCTACCAAAGACTACTTAAGGATGTTAAATTAGGCCAAATTACTAATATAGTAGTCAAAGATATGTCTAGGTTTATGAGAGACTATATTACTTTAGGTGATTATCTTGAAAATATTTTTCCATTTCTAGGAGTCAGGTTTATTGCCATAAATGATGGTTATGATAGTACGAAAGAAGTTGGTAATGGTGTAGATATTGATGTTCAGTTTAAAAATCTAATGTATGACTTTTATGCAAAAGATGCTTCTGCAAAAGTAAAAGCGGTTAAACGTACATTAAATGAACAAGGAAAAATTCAATCTTGGAATCCACCATATGGCTATATGAAGGATCCTGAAGATAAGCATAAGATTATCCTAGATAAAGAAACGGCTTGGGTAGTCAAAAAAATTTACGAACTATACCTTGAAGGTCTTTCCACGAGAAAGATTAATGACTATCTTAATGAACATAAAATCATTACACCAGCTCAAAGAAAATTTGAGCTAACGAAAATGGACTACTCACAAAGATATGCAACTATAAAGGATAGACCAGCCTGGAACTTTTCATCAGTAATTGATATTTTGAATGATGAAATTTATATAGGAACGTATGTGCACAGTAGAGTGGATAAGTCACTAGTGAATGGTACGAAAGAAAAAAGCAAGTATCTTCCTAAAGAAGACTGGGGTAGAGTTTATGACAATCATGAACCTATTATCTCGAAGAGAGTATTTGAAGAAGTCCAATCCATAAAAGCCACCAAGAATTTCAAAGGCAGGAATACAGATTATAAGTGGCATCAACACTCACCATTACAAGGCTTTTTGTATTGCCCTGAGTGTGGTCATTTGCTTTCTTGTCAAAAAACAACTAAGAAGAGAAAAATGAAACCAGATAAGATACATCGATATTTTAGATGTCGTTATTGCAAGAATGATGGTGTAAAGATAAAAGGATCCAACGCTGATAAGCTTGAACCCTTAGTTTTTGAAGCTTTAAAGGATAAATTTGATATATCTACAGAATCGCATGTCCAAGAGAAAAAGTTGATTAATTATGATGAGCTAATACATGACTTAGAATCTAAAAAGTTAGCATTTTACGAAAAGTACAAATTAGGAAAGATGACAAGACTAGATTTCATTGAAGAAAAGCAAAGTTTTGATAGCAAGATTAAAAATATGAAAGAAGAACAATCGAAAGTGATGGTGAAGCAGGAAAAAATTCAGGAAGAAAAACTAACCAGAGACCTAATGGAAAAATATGTTAAAAAGGTAATAGTTAGAGGAAATGAAATATTAAAAATTGAATGGATGTAGAATTGAGAGGGTGACTAAATGTTGCCCTCTTTTATTAAATGGCATTGAACGATCACAAATCAATTGGACAAATTTACAAAAAATATAAAAATACTTGACATATATAATTAATATGGCGTATAATTGAACTAAATAAAATGATA
>JAAZPT010000252.1 GCA_012797085.1 Christensenellaceae bacterium
AGCACCAATAGAGGAACCGATGCCGGAAGAAGCTCCGCCGAGCTCCACAGAAGCCCCGGCTCAAGTGGAGGATCCACCGGTATCTACAGAAGCTCCGGCACCAATGGAGGCTCCTATACCCACGGAAGCCCCTGTACCCGTTGTAACAGAAATCCCTACAGAACAACCTGCTCCAACGGAACAAGCCATACCCACCGAGGAACCTGCTCCCACAGAACAGCCCACCCGAGAGCCTTTGCCAAGCCCAACCGTACAGGCGGATATTACAGATAAAGCAGGGTGGCAACATGCACCCAAAAAAAGCTATATTTTCCCTCATGAAACAAACCTGGGCAGCAGCTTTAAAGTTCTTATGGATAATACTGAAGATATAGGTGGTACAGGCAAATATACCTTTGCATATTATATATACAAGGGTAATACGGTTGTACAAAAAACCGCATATAGCAAAGCGTTGGAATATGTATATAAGCCAAAAACAATAGGCAAATATTATGCCGTTGTGTTTGTTAAAAATGAAAAGGGTGAAATAAGAACATTAAAGTCAGCTTATACCAATGTTGTTGAAACGCAAGAGCCTATTGATGTAAAGGCTAATATTCAATCCGGCAATGTAGTTTTAGGTGATGCAAAGCGCTTGGAAATTCAAAGCTGGGGAGGGAATAACGCTACACGTCACATGCACGCCTACTATGTATATCATAACAACAAACTTGTTGAAAGATTCCCCTATATACAGGCAGAGGACGAATATGAACTAAACTACTATTCGTATATAACATACACGCCCAAAAATTCGGGCAAATATAAGTTTACAGTATTTGCCAAGGATGCATCAGGCAAAGCAAAGGGATATACTACGGAAGACTTTTCAGTAATAAGCTCCCCATTAGAGTTACGTGCAAACGTTGCACTTAAAAAGTATAATATAGGCTCGCTTGCCAATATAACAGCCCAGGCCAGTGGAGGCTCAGGTAAATATCAATATGCCTACTACGTTTATAAAAACAATGCCTTAATTGAAAGGTTTAGCTATACAGCAAAAGCGGAGTTTAACTACACTCCAAAAAGCGAGGGTACATACAGGGTGAGGGTCTTTGTAAAGGATAGCCTTGGTGCTTTTAAAACAGATGATACTTCTGATTTTTTAGTAGAAAACTTTCAATTAAATGTACACTTGGACAGCGAATTTAAAAACAACCTGTTCTATCATAGAGCATATCCTGAAGGCGGATTACCACCCTATCAATATGCCCATTATATATACAGAAACAATGCTCTTGTGGAAAAACTGCCCTATACTGTAGGTTATGGCGATGGTGTAGAGAAATATTTCGGTTTTGTTTTTTATAAACCTAAAAGTTCGGGTACATATAAAATACTTACCTTTGTAAAGGATGCCGCAGGCACAATAAAAACCGCAACAACTCAAGAAGTTAATGTTGATTTTGATTTAAAAATGACAGCATATCCGTCAATTGAAGGTATGGTATTCTTAGGCAATAATATAAATGTAAAAACATATGTAAACTATGGTGAAGGCTTTTATCAATATGCCTACTATATTTATAAAGACGGTGCCCTATTGAAAAAACTTCCCTATACAAACAATGCAAACTTTGCCTATAAGCCGGAAAGCAAAGGTACCTATAAAATACTGGTATTTGTAAGGGACGATACCGGTAAAATTGTTTTTGGCATGAGCAACGAATGTGATGTTATTGACGCCGAACCTTTACATTTTCACATGGCAACCATTCCATCGGCAGCCCTGCTTAATAATCAAATTTATGTTGGAGCCCATGCTTTTGGTGGAGTGCAACCTTATCAATATGCCTACTACATATATCATAACAATAAGCTTATCAAAAAAACCGCTTATTCCGAATATGATAAGAGCTATAGCTTTACAGCAACAAGCCCGGGTATTTATCATGCAACAGCCTTTATAAAGGATGCTGCCGGAGCCATAGTATACGGGCCAACTACAAACTGTGAGGTTTCAAGCAACCCACAACCGAATGACTATCAAGAAATGTTTGTAAGTGCCAATGTTAATGTAAATGCATCAATATTGGAAATAGTAGGCGGTGCTGAATATGGTATGCCACCCTATCAACGTGCATACTATCTATATAAGGATGGAGTAAGAGTACATACTTCAGGCTACAGTAAATTCAATAATCTTTTTTGGATTAATTATAATGCTGCGGAATCAGGCACATATAAAGTTATTGTATTTGTAAAGGACAGCATTGGTAAAATAAAAATGTGTACCATTGATAATATATATGTAGATATATTTGGGGAACCTACCATAAATATGCATAAATTTGAAAGTAATGTTGTTAACTTGGGTTATGAGTTTAAAGTAATAACGGAAATCGAAAATGCCAAATGGACAGATGTTGCCTATAACGTGTATAAAGATGGTGCTTTATACTATAAAAGCAATTTTTATGATGTATGGAACGATCCTGAGTTGGAGTGGACCTTTAGACCAAACCATGTAGGCACATATTCAGTTAAAATTTTAGTTAGAACTGCCAACGGGCAAATAATCAGCCAAAACACATCCAACTATTGTGAAGTGGATTAACCATAATAAATCAAAAGGCTAGGCTTATAACTAAATAAACAGCACCGGTATATAGCCGGTGCTGTTTATTATAAAACACTAATTTTTTATTAAGAGTCAATACGAATTTTATAAAGGGACATACAAATATTATTTTTTATACTAAATAATATTATAAAAGTAAAAAATATATAAAATTATTTAAATAATATTGACTTTTATAATTTTGTATTG
>JAAZPT010000253.1 GCA_012797085.1 Christensenellaceae bacterium
CATCTAAAATGTTAGCAGTTCTTAATTTATGTACTAACGGTCTTTTATCTCTTGTATAGGCGTATAATCTATGACCGGCAGCATAAGCCATACCAATCTCATAAAGTGTACCGCCATCCGGTTCAGTTCCCCTAAACGATTCTAAATCACCTATAATTGCTGTAGAATTATTCATTGCATAAGCACAGTCTCTGAAAATCTCATCAGCATTTTTTCTTAAGTCTTCATTATCCAGTTTTAATGGTCTTGTTGTAGGAATCATAACCTTAAAACCATAATACTCAGCTATTCCCCTTAATGCATGCCATAATGTATATCCATTATGATAAAAACACGCCGGACCTGCTATATAAATACTTTCTCCTTCATAGTTTAAATATTGCCTCATATTTTCACTTCCTTCTTGTATATTTTGTTATAACTTATGTTGATATTATGATAAGTTCAATTGTTTGTCAAGAAATAGATTTAATTATTAAAAATTATAAAATAAATTATTAAATTTAAAAATATGATATTTAAGTTATTTTTGTAATATAATATTTATATATATTTAATTTATTTTTACTTGACATTACATACTATAATATCTTATCATATTATTAATACATCATTATAAGTCAAACAATAAAACAAACAATATTTCCTTTTCTTCTTTTTATTTATTGAGGATTTATTATGGCAAGTAATAAAGCAAAAAAAATGTATTCAAAAAAATCTATTAAACAAATTTTAAGTCAGCATGAGTATTTAGAAAATATTCCACCTGAAGGTTTGTTTATAAATGGAAAACCGGCAGTTACAGGTATTGATACCAGTAAAGTTGGTGAATTTGTAATACTTACAGTTAGAGATGCCCTTTGCGCTTACGGCGATGACCCCGCTATAGTTTTATCAGAAAAGCTAAAGGATGTTGAATGTATTGGTAAAACAGAAATGTTTACTTCCTATTCAGGATTCTATAAAGATGCTCATATAACAATTGTTAGCGGCGGTAGCGGATCCCCTGAGATGGAAATGATACTATACGACTATATGCAACATACAAACGCAGGAACATACTTAAGAGTTGGTGGTTCCGGTGGTTTCGGCGATGATGTGGAGCCGGGAGATATTGTAATTTCAAGCGGAGCTTTAAGGGCTGAAGGTATGACACAGGCATATATTGAAGCAGGTTACCCCGCCGCATCTCATTACGAAGTGGTATGTGCCATGGTAGAGGCAGCAGAAAATATCGCTTGCAGATATCATGTTGGAGTAACGTTATCGGGTGATAGCGATTATGTTGGATGTGGAAGAATTGGTTTTGGCGGATATATGCAACCATGGAATATTGAAAAAGTTGGCATTTATAACCGTGCCGGTATACTTAATGGAGATAGAGAATCTTCAGCAATAATTACTTTATCATCATTGTTTGGGTTTCGTGGTGGATCTGTATGCTCAGTATCGGATAACATTTGTACCGGAAAACCCTTTACTGCGGGTGTAGGCCATAATTATGCTATGGATATTGCCTTAGAAGCTTGTTCTATAATGAATGAGTTTGATAAACAAAAAAATAAGCATAACAAAAAATATTGGTATCCAAATATTGACAGAAAATAATTAAAACAAAGGAGGAGCAAAATGCAAAATCTTGTATCTGTTGTAGGAGCTGCAGCAGTTTGGGATTCATTATCAAAGGTTGATAGACTTCCTAAAATTGGTGAAATTGTTAATATAACCGATAAAGAAGATGATTTTGCTCCCGGTGGTTGCGCACCTAATATTGCATATAATTTAGCAGGATTAGGCTTAACCCCTACACTCCATTATCCTGTTGGCAAAGATTTTAATTCCTCTTATTTAAAAAACAAATGGATAAACAAAGGAATACAACTGGATTTAACTTTAGTAGAAAATACCTTGAGCGGTTTTGCCTCTTTATATATGCAGCCCGATGGAAATACAATGTGTTTTTCATATCTTGGCGCAGCCGGGATTGCAAGTTTCCCGGAAAACAGTATATTAAATAAGTTTGTAATTATATGCCCTGTATTTAATAAATTTACAAAAGCTGCTTTAGAGATGGCATTGCAAAAAGAAAGCAATGTTATTATTACAGGCATAGGAGACAGCAAAATAATAAAATATTTGCCAAGTATTTATGCAATTATTATAAATGTAACAGAAGCAAAACAATTGTTAAATGCCTTAAATTTAGACAGTATACAAAAGCTGTCCATGCAAATTCCAAATTTGAAAATATTTATAACCAACGGAAGTAAAGGTAGTAACGTTTATATTAATGGTAAAACCATAAATATTCCTATAGTCAAAACTAAAGAAAATATTACGGCAATTGTCATCTCAGCATCTGCAGCTTTTTCTTTAAAAATCTTATCTAAAACCGACTTTTTAGGGTTCCCTTCTTTATCCAGAGCAATCTCATCATCAAAAA
>JAAZPT010000254.1 GCA_012797085.1 Christensenellaceae bacterium
AAAGCAGAATAACCATAAGGGTATCCGGCAAGGAATATATAACATCAACTATACGCATCATTATAAGGTCTGTTTTGCCGCCTATATAACCCGATATCGAGCCATAAATAAGGCCGATAATAAGCACTATTACACTGGCAAAAAAACCCACAATCAACGAAACCCTTGTACCATACACAACACGAATAAAATAATCCCTGCTCAAAGCATCTGTACCAAAAATATGTGGGAATATGTATTGCCCTTCTTCCATGGCTTGTTTTTCCATTTTAGAATACTCAAATGGACTAAGATTTTTAGCAGTTTTATCCCTTCTACCGTTAACACTAATCATGTCTGAATAGCCATAAGGCACTATTGAGGGGGCTATAACAATAACTAAAACAATTATTATTAACAATACCAAACTTAGCATTGCAAGAGGATTACGTCTTAATTTTTTTATACCGTCACGAAAAAAAGTGGTGGACTCGCGCATAACATCGTGTTGAGCCTTTTCCTCATCGCTTGCTTTCTCAAATTTACTAATATCTATTTGTAAACTACCAATGGTTTTTTTAGGTATTTTATTTGGATTATAGTTTTCCATTTATATATAAAGCTCCTTATTTATTTAAAGGTGATTTTGGGGTCAACAACCTTATAAATCAGGTCACTTATAAGTGTCATTGTAACCATTAGCATGGATAGGAATATTGTTGTACCCATAATCATAGAATAATCCCTGTTTGTTATACCTTGCACAAATTTTGTACCTAATCCACCAATAGTAAATACAGTTTCTACAACCATAGAACCTGTAAGTATATAGGCAGTTAATGGTCCTAAATATGTTATAACCGGTATAATGGCATTCCTTAAGGCATGTTTAGCTATAACTACAGGCCTTTTTACACCTTTAGCATAGGCAGTTCTAATGTAATCTTGCCCAAGAACATCAAGCATGCTTGTTTTTGTAAGCCTTGTAATATAGCTCATTGGGTATAAAGCAAGAGAAATAACCGGCAAAATATAATTGGGATTTGATGATGACCATACCGGAATCCAACCAAGCTCTAAACAGAAAACCAACATAAGCAATGTTGCTAATATAAAGCTGGGTACTGCTACAAACAATGTCGTAAAAAATATAATACCTCTATCAATCAGTTTACTACGATTAAGTGCAGCAACTGAGCCTAAAAACAAACCTATAAATACCGCAAAAAGTATTGCATAACCACCCAATTTGGCTGATATTGAAAAGGAATCAAAAATTGTGGTTGCTATTTCCCTTCCTGTTTTCATAGATACGCCAAGATCACCATTCAAAAAGTTTTTTAGATAAAGTACAAATTGCACAACAACCGGTTTATCCAAATTAAAACGTTTTTCCAAGGTTGCTTTAACAGCTGCATCTAAAGCTTTTTCTGCGTTAAATGGCCCACCCGGGATAAAGTTCATAGCAAAAAACGTTATAGCCGCTATAATAAAAATGGTTAATATTGCAAGTAGTACCCTTTTACATACATAGGCAATTGTGTCGTTTTTTGAAAAAAGCATTCCCATAAACAACATTGCAATTAAACCCAACAAAACAATCTCTATACTTTTTGTAAAAAAGAAAGAGGCTAATATTAAAATAGTGATAATTACATTTATTGTAAACAGATTAGATGAAGCTTTTTTTAATGATGTCTCAGACATTTATTAGCCTCCATTCATACATTTGAAAGATAATTTTAATGCATTTAAATACTATACAATTATATCATAATAAGTATTATGCTATTGTATTTATGTTGTTTTTTGATGTATTTTTATTAGTTTGAAATAATTATACAATAGCAAAAAAATTTAATTAAAATATAAAAATGCCGAATATACGGCATTTTATTAAATAAATTCGAGCTATTAAATAAACTATAATTTTAAATAATTATTCAATTAATTTATCTGTTACCATACATCTCATTATAGTAATTTAAATATTCACCATTAATGATTTCCTTCCACCAAGATTGATTATTCATGTACCAATCGATAGTTTTTTTAATGCCCGTTTTAAAATCCAATGTCGGTTCCCAACCAAGATCTTTTTTTATTTTACTTGCATCTATAGCATACCTTAAGTCATGACCCGGTCTATCTTTAACAAATTCTATTAAGGATATGGGTTTATTAAGAACATCCAATATTATTTTTACAACATCAATGTTTTGAAGCTCTTGATTGCCACCTATATTATAAACTTCACCAACGTCTGCTTTTCGTATAATAATATCAATAGCTCTGTTATGGTCTTCAACAAAAAGCCAATCCCTAACATTTTCACCCTTACCGTAAACAGGCAAGCTTTTATTGTCATTAGCTCTAGCTATCATGAGGGGTATAAGTTTTTCAGGAAACTGATATGGCCCATAGTTATTCGAACACCTTGATATTGTAATTGGTAAGCCAAATGTGCGATTATATGCTTGAACCAATAAATCGGCAGCAGCCTTGGAAGCTGAATAAGGGCTTGATGTTTTTATTGGTGTAGACTCCGTAAATAGCATATCAGGTCTATCTAAAGGCAAATCGCCATAAACTTCATCCGTTGAAACTTGATGGAAACGAATGTTACCAAAGGCTCTGCAAGCATCCATAAGCACTTGTGTGCCAAGTATATTGGTGCTTAAAAACAAGCCCGGATTGTTTATAGATCTATCCACATGGCTTTCTGCCGCAAAATTTACAACCACATCCGGTTTTTCATTCTCAAATATGTTAAAAACCGTTTCCCTATCAACAATATCACATTTATAAAACTTAAAGTTTGGATTCTCTAAAGCTTTATTCAATGTTTTAAGGTTCCCTGCATATGTTAATAAATCCAGGCAAATAATTCTATAATCGGGATATTTATCAAGCATATAATAAATAAAGTTACTGCCAATAAAGCCAGCTCCACCGGTTACAATAATATTCATTTTGCCCTCCTATTTGTTAAAACCATTATTATATGCTATTACACCTTCTGCAACTCTTTGCAAGTGTTCTCCATAGGGAGATTTTCCATATTTATTTGCAGATTGTAAAAGCATTTCTTTCGTAATCCACTTATTATTATAAGCAATCTCTTCAGGGGCGGAAATTTTTATCGATTGCCTTTGCTCAAGCATACGCACAAACATCGCTGCATCTACAAGGCTATCCATTGTACCCGTATCTAACCATGCAAAGCCACGTCCCAAAACAGAAACATTTAAATTTTGCTTTTTTAGATAAATATCATTTAAAGAGGTAATTTCCAGTTCCCCTCTTTCTGACGGTTTAACTTGTTTGGCATATTCCACTACATTTTTATCATAAAAATATAGGCCTGTAATACAATAATTACTTTTTGGATTTTTGGGTTTTTCCTCAACAGAAATCACTTTAAGATTATTATCAAATTCCACAATACCAAAACGTTCCGGATCATTAACAAAATAAGCAAAAATTGTTGCTTTGCCATTTTCTGCATTAGTTACCGCATTTTTAAGCATTATTCCAAACCCGTTACCATAAAAAATATTATCCCCTAAAATTAAAGCACAGGGTTCACCGTTTATAAATTCTTCCCCTATTAAAAAGGCTTGTGCCAATCCATCAGGCGAAGGCTGAACAGCATATTGCAACTTGATACCAAAATCACTGCCATCCCCTAAAAGTTCTTCAAAGCGTGGGGTATCCGATGGTGTTGAAATAATTAAAATATCCTTTATACCTGCAAGCATTAGTGTGGACAAGGGATAATAAATCATAGGTTTATCATAAACCGGGAGTAGTTGTTTACTTGTAACCATTGTTAAAGGATAGAGTCTTGTACCTGCCCCGCCTGCTAAAATAATTCCTTTCATACATATCCCCCTATATTTTTTTATTTTTTAATTATAGCATATAAAGCACTAAATAAAAACATTTAACTTGTCAAAGCATGTAACCAAAACTATAGTATATTCGTTTTCTTTATAGATTTTTTATATTCTGTGGGTGACATTTTAACAAATTGTTTGAAGGTTTTTGAAAAGTAATATATTGAACTAAACCCTAACCTATTGCTTATTTCTGTTATTGTTAGGTTGTTTTCATTAAGAAGTTCCTTAGCAATTCTAATTTTCAGCTTTAAATAATACCTTCTAATACTTGAGCCTGTATATTGGGAAAAAAGATAATGCAAATAGCTTGTTGAATAATTTAATTGCTTTGCAATTTCTGTTGTGTTTATATCTGAATTAATATTGTCATTTAATATTTTTATAATTTGATTTACTATATCATTATTGCTTTGCTTTTCCAAAAACCTGTCATTAATTATTTTGTTTACTTTTTTATTGGAATTTTGATCTCTTATTATATTTATTAATATTATTTCTATAATATTGGCTATTAATTGTAAGTCTATATCTAATGTTTCTTTATTTAAAGTCAGTTGCTCTTGAAATACTATATTAAATGGCGGCTCAAAAGCTTGTGTAC
>JAAZPT010000255.1 GCA_012797085.1 Christensenellaceae bacterium
AAGTATCTATTAAAACAGGGTTTTTACTTAATGTTTCAAATGTACATGGTGAAATAAAACCACATGCACTTTTGGTCATAACAACATTGACATTTGCTCCTAATTTAACTAATGAAGATGTTATTTCCGCAGCTTTATATGCTGCAATACTTCCCGTAACACCTAATACAATATTTTTGTTAAGAAGATTCATTAATATTCCTCTTTACTATAAGGTTTGCTATAAGTTATTAAATTTCTATTTATTTCTTCTATTGCGATTTTTAAAGGCTTTAATTCATCCGGATCAATCAATGGTTGAGCTTCGTTAGCAATTAATTGTCTTGCTCTTTTTGCGGCTACAATTGCAAGAGTATACCTTGAGTCTACTTTTCTTAATAAATCTACAATAGATGGTTTGTTAATGGCCATATATCTTCCTCCTAATTTTATAAAAATCTTGGCATAAATCTTTTAGTTTTTGATTTTTCTGCCTTTACTATATGCATCAAGCTTTCAAAAGACAAATCAACAGTATTATTAATAATTGCGTAATCATATTTATCAATTAGTTGTATTTCTTTTCTGGCATTCCTTAATCTTTTCTGAATTTCATCCGGATTATCAGTATTTCTTGTGTGCAACCTTTGCTCTAATATTTCAAAACTTGGTGGCAATATAAATACTGATACACAGTCAGGATAGGCCTTTATAACATTCATAGCGCCCTGAGTATCAATATCTAATAAAACATCAACACCTTTTTCAATATTATCAACAATTGGTTGTTTTAGAGTTCCGTATCTATGACTATGTACTGTAGCGTACTCTAAAAACATATTTTGATCTACTAAATTATCAAACTCTTTATCAGTTAGAAAATGATAATCCACACCGTGTGTTTCATTAAAGCGAGGCCCTCTTGTTGTAGCACTAATTGAAAAATAAAAGTTTTTATCTGTTCTAAGCAACATTTTACCTAAAGTACCTTTTCCAGCACCTGCAGGTCCGGATAAAACCAATAACATACCTTTTCTACTTATTTCTAATGACAAAATAATTACCCCTTTTAAATGCTTTCAAATCTAGTTGCAATAGTATCGGGCTGTATTGCAGATAAAATAACATGATTACTATCTGTTATTAAAACCGATCTTGTTTTTCGCCCTTGGGTGGCATCTATTATACGGTGTTCTTCTCTTGCTTCCTGTATTAATCTTTTTATAGGTGAAGAATCAGGGGATACAATGGATATAATTCTTGAAATAGAAACCAAATTACCAAAACCAATATTTGCCAAAGTCAAACTCTCACCTCCTGATAAAGATACAGATTATATTATAACACGATTTTATCTGGTATACAAAACAAAATTAACCTTTTATATAAATAAAAATGCATAAATTAGTTTGAAATTATTGTATTCTCGTGTATAATTAAGATGTATTTATTATTTTTATAAGAAAGGGTAAATTAAAGATGCCAAAATTTAATAGCTCAATGAATAAAGGTGGTTTTAATACTCAGCCATATGGACCCCTTGGTTTAGTTGCAATGAAAGGCTATGAAGATATGGGGGCAAAAATCAACAAATGGCTAATGGAGTGGTCTCAACAAGAAGATAAGAATGATAAAGATTGTGATCCGGCATTGATTTCTGTTCCAGGTTATGAACGTAAAGACTTTTTAATTGAAAATGATTGCCCTAGATTTGGCACTGGCGAAGGTAAAGGATTTATAAAATCTACTGTTCGTGGTTATGATTTATTTTTTCTTTGTGATGTAGGCGCTTATAATTGTACCTTTAATATGTATGGTAAAGAAGTTTCAATGTCTCCCGACGATCACTTCCAAGATCTTAAACGCCTAATTGCTGCAGCAGGTGGAAGAGCAAGACGTCTAAATGTAATTATGCCTTTATTATATGAAGGCAGGCAACACAGAAGGTCTACTCGCGAAAGTCTTGACTGTGCATTAGCGCTTCAGGAGCTTGCAAATATGGATGTTGTAAATATAATTACATTCGATGCTCATGATCCTAGAGTACAAAATGCAATTCCATTACATGGCTTTGATAGTGTTAAACCTTCCTATCAAATTTTAAAAGCTCTTTTTAGAGAAGTTAAAGACTTAAGAATTGATAAAAAACATATGATGATAGTTAGCCCGGATGAAGGTGCTATGGACAGAAATATTTTTTATTCAGAAGCACTGGGCATAGATTTAGGAATGTTCTATAAACGTAGGGATTATACAAGAATAGTGGATGGTCGCAATCCTATTGTTGCACATGAATATTTAGGTGATTCTGTTGAGGGCAAGGATGTTTTTGTAAGTGATGATATAATTGCATCAGGAGATTCCATGTTAGACTTGGCAAAGGAATTAAAGAAAAATAAGGCCAGACGAATTTTTGCCGCTGCAACATTTGCTTTATTTACAAATGGTTTAGATAAATTTCATAAAGCTTATGAAGAAGGTACTATTACAAAAGTAATATCTACTAATTTAACTTATTCTACACCGGAACTTCAGCAATCACCATGGTATATACAAGCAGATATGTCAAAATATATTGCTTATTTAATAGCTACAATAAACCATGATAGATCTATAAGCAAGTTACTTGATCCTACAGATAGAATTACAAGCTTATTAAAACAATATAGAATTATGCAAAGAAAAAGTGGATT
>JAAZPT010000037.1 GCA_012797085.1 Christensenellaceae bacterium
GTTAAAGATATGGTATCCGGTTTTAATAGTTTTTCTGACAGAACAACTATATGGGCTGCTGGGTTAAATTTCATAAAAAATGAACCTGAAGTCCTTATTACTGGAACATTAACAGATCATATAATGACTAAAGTAAATAGTTTTAATACAAAAGTTCCTAAAAAAATATTTGGTTCAATACATAATAGTTATTTGGATGTACTAATAATTGGTGGATTACCATCATTTTTATTACTATTTATTTTTTTTATTAAGCTATTACCAAAGCAACTAAAACTTTTATTTTGTAACTTAAGCGATTTTAAGGGCGGTAATAAAATATTTACAATAATGGTATGGTCTATAGCTGCTTATGGTATGATGGAGTCAAATTTAATATATTCAAATGGGGTTGTTAATATTTTGCTATTTGTATTTCTTGGATATTCAACATTCATGGCAAATCATTATATAGCCCAAAAGGATTGATATTTAACTATGTATACTAAACCTAATTTACTTGTTTCATTAACAAGTAAAGAAGTACAAATTGCAAAGGAAAAAAATCTTTTAAATACTCCTGTAAAAGTAAAGTCCAATAGTATAGCATCAATAATTTGGAAAAATATGTTTACTTTTTTTAATTTACTAAATCTTTTTTTTGCTGTACTTTTATTGATGGTTGGTTCATATAGAAACATGCTTTTCATCTTTGTAGCAATATTTAATACTCTTATAGGTACAATACAAGAAATTAGAGCTAAAAAAACAAGGGATAGATTAAAATTATTATTAAAAAACAAAGTTTCATGCTTAAGAAATAACGTTGAAGAAAAATTAGATTTTGAAGAACTGGTGCTATATGACCTTGTTATTTTACATAGAGGAGACCAGATACCTGCTGATGCTGAGGTAGAGGATGGAATTGGTGCTGTTGATGAATCCTTAATTTCAGGGGAGAGTGTATCGGTTTTAAAATCAAAGGGTGATATATTATTAAGTGGTAGTTTTGTTACAGAAGGGACTTTTTACGCACGGCTAATTAAAGTAGGTAAAGATTCATACATTAATAAAATCCAAAGTGAAGCTAAAGAAGTTATCCCTCCCAAAAGTGAGCTTCTATTATCTATGAACAAGATAGTTCGAGTTGTAAGTTATTTTATTATTCCCATCGGTGTAATTTTATTTTATAAGGAAAGTTTAATATCATCTTTTGAATTAAAAAAAGTAATTCCGAATATAGTTGCTGCGATGATAGGAATGTTTCCATCAGGCTTAATTCTTTTATCAAGTATTGCTTTAGCTATTGGAGTAATTAATCTTGGAAAGCATCGTACACTTGTGAATGAATTACATGGTATAGAAACACTTGCAAGGGTTGATACCATTTGTTTAGATAAAACCGGAACAATTACAACTGGGAAAATGCAACTTAGCAAAATTATTAATTTAAATATAAGTGAAGATTTTGGAAAGAAACAATTAAAATACTTTGTAAGTAATATAGCTGAACAAAATGAAACTATTAGTGCTATTAGGCGTGGTTTAGGTAATTTAAAAGCTTTAAATGTAGATAATTCAAACACAATAGCATTTAATTCTGAAAGAAAATGGTCTGCAATTTATTATGATAGTAAATATTTAATCTTAGGAGCACCAACTGTTTTATCAAATGATCAAACAATAGTTCAAAAAAATATTGAATTATCAAAAAATGGGGAAAGAGTACTTCTTTTAGCAGAAACTGATTTTCCAATAAAGAATAATACTCTAATAAAATCAATTAATATTAAACCTATTTGTTTAGTAACTATTATTGATCAAATAAGACATGATTTGTTACCTACACTTGAATATTTTGAGAATCAAGGTGTAAATATTAAGGTAATATCAGGTGATGATAAATTCACAGTTGCTAGAATTGCCAAAGATGTTGGTATAAAAAACAATAATCCTATTCTTGACAATAATGACCTTGAAAATAAAGAAATTCTCAATAATCTTTA
>JAAZPT010000256.1 GCA_012797085.1 Christensenellaceae bacterium
AGTTACAATAACTTTTACTCCAGCTTCTACAGCAGCTTTCACATTCGCAATTGGTGTATCAGGATCATTTTGTTGGAATATAATAATATCATATCCATTTGCAACACAAGTATCAATTAAATTGTTGATAACTTCATTGCTTAGCTCACCATCAAACATATCGACACTATAGAGGTCAGCATATGTTTCCTTTGCATATTTTTCGAATATTTCTCCTACAAGATAAGTATAGGTATCATTATAGCTTTTAACAATAAAAGCTACTTTTGCTAATTCCTGTTCTGCTAAAACAAAAGACACTGAGGAAATTAGCAATACTAAAGCCAATAGTACACTTAAAATTTTTTTCATGGGATCCTCCTATATAATATATATTTATACGCAATGCGTATATTTCAATTATTTACGTTTTGTACCTTTGGTTATTACGTCAATAACCACAGCACCAACAATAATTAGACCTGTAATAATTTGTTGATAATAAGACTGAACTCTTAATAGTGTTAAAATATTTGCTATCATCGCTATTACCATACATCCGACTACAGTACCTACAACACTACCTAAACCTCCCGCAAGAGATGCACCACCAATTATCGCTCCTGTTATTGCATCAAACTCAAGGCCTACTCCTTCTGCCGGCTGAGCTGAATTAAGACGTGACATGAATAAAACACCAGCTATCGCAACACATATTGCGTGATACATATAAGCTTTAATTACAACCATATCAGTATCTATTCCAGCAGCTTTTGCAGATTCACTGTTACCACCTACTGCATAAATATACCTGCCCTGTCTTGTTTTACTTAACATGAACCACGTAATTAAAACAATTGCTATCATAAACAGAACCGGATAAGTAATACCTCCTACTATCTTACCTTGTCCCAATTGAACAATACTACCAATTTGTTTAATAACTCTTGCTCGTGTATATAACAACGCCAACCCACGAGCAGCAGTGTTAACAGCAAGGGTAACAATAAAAGCTGGCGCATGAAGTTTAGTAATTATAAGTGCTGCTATTCCATACATAACCATACATATAATTATTCCCAAACCAATTGATAAAGCACTTGCTAACAATGGTGAAAAACCAGATTGCTCTGTTAAGTTTTTATAAGTTCCCAAAATAACACATCCGGATAGAGCAACCATTGACCCAGCAGATAGGTCTGTATTACCAGTTATTATTAATAATGTTATTCCACAGCCAATAATTGTAACAACAGATGCTTGTGTAAGAACATTTAGCATATTAGCTTTGGTCATAAACACCGGGGACATAAATGAAAATATAATCATAAATGCAACCATGACCATAACAATGCCAACTTTGCCATATATTTCTGAAAAACTCATTCTTTTTTTATTTAAAATATCATTCATTTTGCTTCTCCTCCTAACGCTGCTAAGTGCATTATTCTATTAGGACATATTTCTTCTTTCTCTAAAATTCCAGCTTTTTTACCTTCGCGTATTACCATCACTCTATCGCTCATACCAATAAGCTCATTAAGGTCTGAATCAATAAGAATGATAGCGTTACCTTTACTACAAAGCTCTCTCATTAGTTTATAAATTTCATACTTTGTACCAACATCTATTCCGCGAGTTGGTTCATCTAAAAAAAGTACTTTGGGATTAACTGATAACCATTTTCCAAGTACAACTTTTTGCTGATTACCACCAGAAAGAGTTTGTACAATCGTTTGAGAGCTTGGTGCTTTTATCCTAAGATCATCCATCATTTTTTTTACAAGTTTTTTCATATTTTTAAACTTTAATACAAAAGAATTAAAAACATGAGCAAGGGATACTAATGTAATATTTGAGTCTACTGTGCCTATTAGGTTTAAACCTAATCGTTTTCTATCTTCAGGCACCATTACAATGCCTTTGGATATAGCATCATTAACTGTTTTAATTTTTAATGTCTCCCCATTAAAATAAACTTCTCCACTATCTTTTGGATCCATACCAAGTATCGCTCTTGCAATTTCTGTTCTCCCGGCACCAATCAAACCGGAAACACCTAAAATCTCTCCTGCTCTTACATCAAAGCTAATATTATCAAAAACACCTTTTTTAGAAAAATTTTTAACGCTGAAAATAACATCTTTAATTTGGCTGTTGTTTTCAGGATATACTTCTTCCATTTTTCTACCAACCATTTTTTCT
Source organism: Christensenellaceae bacterium (assembly GCA_012797085.1). Classification (GTDB taxonomy): domain Bacteria; phylum Bacillota; class Clostridia; order Christensenellales; family Aristaeellaceae; genus JAAZPT01. The sequence continues at coordinate 2,185 of JAAZPT010000256.1, forward strand.
ATAATATCAGCAATGTTTGTCTCTTTTATATCACTTGTATAAACATGTTCTCCATCCCTTAATACTGATATAAATTCTCCTATTTCAAAAATTTCCTCCATTTTGTGGCTTACATAAATTATTGTAATACCAGAATCACGAAGTTCTTTTATTTTTTTAAAAAGGAAATCCACTTCTTTTTCTGTAAGTGATGATGTAGGCTCATCCATCAGTATAACTTTTGCATTTGCAGAAATTGATTTTACAATTTCCAACATTTGAGCTTCAGCTATTGATAGATCTTTCATTTTTGATTTTAGGTTAAAAGTCAAGCCTTGTTGTTTTAAATATTGACTAGCTTCCTTCTCCATACGTTTGTAATCAACCAATCCAGCTGGTGTTAATAATTCTCTACCTAAAAACATATTTTCTAAAACCGTCATTTCCGGAATTATGTTTAGTTCTTGGTATATCATTGATATACCTTTTTTAAGAGAATCACTAGGGCCATTCGTTTCTAAAAGTTCTCCTTCAAAAAGGACTTTCCCTTCATCTGCTTTGTATAGTCCGTTAATTACTTTAAATAACGTGGATTTTCCAGCACCATTTTCACCAACAAGAACATGTACAGTACCAGGTAATATTCCAAAAGACACATCATTTAAAGCCTTTACACCTGGGAAAGACTTTGTGATATTCTGGAATTCCAAAATATATTTATTATTTTTTGGCACTTCTCTTCCTCCTGTTTAATATCTCTTCAATGCAATAGCGGTTGCTCCTAAAATAGAAGCATTATATCCTAGTTCGGTTTGATATATTTTAAATTTCCCTTTTGACATAGGAAAAAGAAACTTATCTAGAGCCTTATCTATTCCCGGTTTTAAAATATCATAATCATAAACTGCAACTCCTCCACCAATCACTGCAAAGGGAACATTGAGTATGTTTGATACCATTGCACAAAGTTTACCAACATAAAATCCTGATTCAAAAAATATTTCTTTAGCAATAATATCCCCTTTTCGTGCCAGATCACTAACATGTTTTGAATGAAAATAAGGATTGGGATTTTGACCTGTTCTTTCAAGATATTTAACTCCAATTGCTATTCCAGCACCTTCAGCCTCCATATCTCCTACTTGCCCACAACCACATTTTCTGGGTTTATTATATTCTATTTGAATATGACCAATTTCACCAGCCAAATTACTTTTTCCTCTATATAATTTATTGTCAATAAACAGTGCACCACCGCAACCGAAGCTTATAGTCATCCAAAAAAAATCAGTTTCTTCCTTACATAAACCAAAAACCTTTTCTCCAACAGCACATGCATTAACATCATTTTCAATATATACCGGTAATTTAATATGTTCTTGAATGTCATTTACAATATTCCAATTTTTAATTTTTGTTGTATAATTACCTAGAAAAATCCCTTTAATTGGATCGCATGGCCCCGGTATACTTATTC
>JAAZPT010000257.1 GCA_012797085.1 Christensenellaceae bacterium
CAATGTTAGCTTCCGCCAGTGTTCAAGAAGCTGAAGATTTGGCATTGGTTGCACATTTGGCAACATTAAAAGCAAGCGTTCCTTTCTTACATTTCTTTGATGGCTTTAGAACAAGTCATGAAATTCAAAAGATTGATGCTATTGATTATGAAGATATAGCTAAAATTGTTGATTGGGATAAAATTGATGAGTTTAGGGCACGCAGCCTTAATCCAGAGCGTCCTCACCAATCTGGTACAGCTCAAAACCCTGATATTTATTTCCAAGGTAGGGAAGCTGCTAACAAGAATTACAATGCAGTACCTGAAATAGAAAAAGAAAAAATGCTTCAAGTTAAAGAGCTTACAGGTCGTGAATATAAATTATTTGACTATGTAGGTGATCCGGAAGCTACAGAAGTTATTGTTTCAATGGGTAGTAGTTGTGATGTTATTGAAGAAACTGTTAACTATTTAAACAAAAACGGATATAAAGTTGGTTTAATTAAAGTACGTTTATATCGTCCTTTCAGCATTAAAGATTTTGTTGATGCAATACCGGCAAGCTGCACAACCATTACAGCTTTAGATCGTACAAAAGAGCATGGCTCCGTTGGCGAACCCCTTTATTTGGATGTTGTATCTTCTCTTGCAGAAGTTGGTCGTTCAAATGTAAAGGTTTTAGGTGGTAGGTATGGTTTAGGCAGTAAAGAATTTACACCAACAATGGTTAAAGCTGTTTATGATAACATGAAAGAAGGCTTTAAAAACCACTTCACCGTTGGTATTGAAGATGATGTTACATTTACAAGCTTAAAATTAGGTGAGCTAGTTAATGCTGCGGAAGAAGGTACAATTCAATGTATGTTCTATGGTTTGGGTTCTGATGGTACAGTTGGTGCCAATAAAAACTCTATTAAGATCATTGGTGATCATACAGATATGTATGTTCAAGGCTATTTCTCTTACGACTCTAAAAAGAGCGGCGGCTTAACGGTAAGTCACCTTCGTTTTGGTGAAAAACCAATTCAATCTCCTTACTTAATTGATGCTGCAGATTTTATTGCTTGCCACAATCAAGCTTATGTAACAAAATATGATATGCTTTCAAGTTTAAAACCAGGCAAAACATTCTTGTTAAATTGCAACTGGTCAGAGGAAGAGTTGGAAGACAATTTACCCGCATCCATGAAACAACAATTAGCAAAGAAAAATATTAAGTTTTATATTTCTGATGCTACTGATCTTGCTGCCAAGGTTGGTATGGGTAATAGAATTAATACAATAATGCAAGCTGCTTTCTTTAAACTTGCTAATATTATTCCATATGATTTAGCTGAAGATTACATGAAGCAATATGCTAAAAAGACATATGGCTCTAAGGGCGATGTAATTGTTAAGAGAAACTATGATGCAATTGATATTGCCATATCCGGTTTAAAAGAAGTAAAAGTCCCTGCTGAATGGGCTAATGCTACAGAAGGTGCTGTTGCACCCCAAATTGAGTCAACTGAATATTTTGAAAAGGTTGCAGCTCCTGTTCTCGCACAAGAAGGTCATAAGCTTCCTGTTTCAGTATTTAATCCGGCTGGTGTGGTTCCCACAGCAACTTCACAATATGAAAAACGTGGTGTAGCTGTTAATGTTCCGGAATGGTTGATTGATAACTGTATCCAATGTAATAACTGTTCATTGGTTTGTCCGCATGCTGCTATTAGGCCAATTTATTTAACAGAAGAAACAGCAGCAAGCAAGCCGGAAAACTTTGAAACAAAAGATGCTACAGGTCCGGACTTCAAAGGAATGCAATATAGAATTCAAGTTGCTCCATTAGATTGTGTTGGTTGTGGTAACTGTGTTGACGTATGTCCTTCAAAGGAAAAAGCATTAGTTATGAAACCGCTAGCTACCCAAGTTGCTCAAGAAGCTAATTGGGAATTTGCTGCTAAAGCTCCTGAAATTCCACGTCCTGCAAATGTTAAAACTGTTAAAAACAGCCAAGCCATTAAGCCCTTATTTGAATTCTCGGGCGCATGCCCTGGTTGTGGTGAAACACCATATGTAAAACTTATAACACAATTATTTGGTGATCGTATGATCATTGCTAATGCTACAGGTTGTTCTTCAATTTATGGTGGTTCAGCTCCTACATGTCCTTATACAACAAATGATAAAGGCCATGGTCCGGCATGGGCAAACAGCTTATTTGAAGATAATGCAGAATTTGGTTTTGGAATGAATTTAGCAATGGAACAACGCAGAGATAAACTTGCTGAAAAAGTTAAAGCACTACTTGAAAAAGCTGATGATGAAGGTAAAAAACTTTGTCAAGCATGGTTAGATAATAAAGAAGAAGCTGAAGGCAGTAAAGTTGCATCACAAGAACTTCTTGAATACTGTAAAAATTCTACGGATAATAAAGAATTGTGCGATGCTATAATTAAAGATGCCGATATTTTAGTTAAAAAATCTATTTGGATTATCGGCGGTGACGGTTGGGCATATGATATTGGCTATGGTGGACTAGACCATGTTCTTGCTTCAGGTAAAGACGTTAATGTATTAGTTCTAGATACAGAGGTTTACTCTAATACAGGTGGTCAAGCTTCTAAAGCAACACCAACCGGCTCAATAGCAAAATTTGCTGCAAATGGCAAGCCCACAAAGAAAAAAGATCTTGGCTTAATGGCAATGTCCTATGGTTATGTATATGTTGCTTCAGTTGGTATGAGTGCAAATCCTGCTCAACTATTAAGAGCTTTGACTGAAGCTGAAGCATATAAAGGACCCTCGCTAATAATTGCTTATTCACCTTGCATCAACCATGGTATTAATATGGGATTATCTCAACGACAAATTAAGAAAGCTGTTGAAGCCGGATATTGGCCATTGTATAGATTCAATCCAGAATTAGCTGATGAAGGTAAAAATCCTTTTACATTAGATAGTAAAGATCCAACAGCAAGCTATCAAGACTTTATTCGTAGTGAAGTTCGTTACGCTTCATTGGCAAAAGGTTTCCCAAAGAGAGCCGAAAAACTCTTTGATAAAGCGGAACAAGAGGCAAAAGACAGGTTAGAAACTTATAAGCATTTAGCTAGTAAGTAAATTAAAACATTTAGAGTATTACAAGGAAACTTGTAATACTCTTTTTATTTGTTTTTCGTTGAATTAACTGTACATATTATGGTATAATCTAATAGTATTATTATTAAAAAGGAAGTGTGATAATTTGACCATAAAAGAAATTAAGGAGCTCTTAAAGGCAGAAGTTTTGTATGGGGAAGATAAACTCGATAAAATTATCGATAGTGCTTTCGCAGCAGACCTTATGAGTGATG
>JAAZPT010000258.1 GCA_012797085.1 Christensenellaceae bacterium
GGTGAAAAAGTTAGAATAAGAATAGAATATGATGGTTCTTCCACCCCTATTTTAAGAACTTGGACAAATAAAGAACAATGCTATGAAATGTTGCTTGTAGACGAAAATCTATATGAATATACTTTAACAATGCCGGAGGAACCTTGCCAACTTTGGTATAATTTTTTAATTGAAAATAACCAAGGCACCATTATTTATGGTAATAGTAATGATATGCTTGGTGGCGAAGGTCAAACCTATAATAAGGATTTTCATAGTTATTTAATTGTTGTTTATGATAAAAACTTTACTACTCCTGATTATTTACATAAAGGAATAATATATCAAATTTTCCCCGACAGGTTTAAGAAGGGTGATTACAAACCTAAAGAGCTAATAGAAGGTAGAACATATAGGGATTGGCATGAAGACCCTCTTTTAAACATTGATGTTAAAAACGGTGATAACTATGCCCATGATTTTTTTATGGGTAACCTTAGGGGTATCGTAGAAAAACTTGATTACTTAGAAGATTTGGGTATTAGTGTACTTTATTTAAACCCCATATTTAAAGCTGGAACAAACCATAGGTATGATACCGGCGACTATACTAAAATAGATCCCTATTTGGGTGATGACCGTGAATTTGATTTGTTATGTAAAGAAGCTGAAAAACGTGGTATTCGCATTATATTAGATGGTGTATTTAGCCACTCCGGTGCTGATAGTAAATACTTTAACCTTTATAACAATTATGATAGTGTTGGAGCATATCAAAGTACGGAATCCGAATACTATAATTGGTACACATTTAGAAATTATCCGGATGATTATTTGGCTTGGTGGGGTATTTATACTTTACCGGAATTAAATAAACATGACCCGGGATTGCAAGATTTTTTCCTCAATGAAGAAACCGGAATTGCATCAAAGTGGCTTAAAGACGGTGCCTCCGGTTGGCGACTGGACGTGGCGGATGAGTTGCCTATGGATTTTTTAGAAAAGCTTAGATTAAGCATTAAAAACACTGATGAACAAGCTGCAATAATCGGTGAAGTATGGGAAGATGCCTCCAATAAAGTAGCTTATGAACAAATAAGATGTTATTGTTATGGCGATACGTTGGATGGAGTAATGAACTATCCTCTAAGAATTGAAATTATAAACTTTTTAATGGGTAAAACAGATGCTTATAACTTATCCAAGTTGTTGCTTCACCAAAGGGAAGTTTACCCCACTCCATTTTTATATGCATGTATGAACCTTATAAGCAGCCATGATAGAGCAAGAATTTTAAATGTTTTTGCTGATGAAGAACATAATGGTGGAGATAGAGCCTTTAACAAGAATGTTAAATTAACAAAGGATCAATATAACGATGCTTATAAAAAATACCTAAAGGCATTATCTTTGCTTACCGCTTTACCCGGTTCACCAACAGTATATTATGGTGATGAAGCAGGTATGCAAGGTACGGCAGATCCATGGAACAGGCGTCCATACCCTTGGGGTTACATTGACAGAAGTTTGCATGAAGAAACAAGAGAAATTTTGCAACGCAGAAAGAACTCCTCTGTACTTAAAACCGGTGATATTGATATAGATGTAATTGATGAAAACACAATAAAAATAATTAGAGAAATAAAAAATGGCGTTGATGTATTTGGTAATAAAGCAGAAAACGGAAAAGTTATCATGATACTTGACCGCAGTAAAGATGAACCGGAATGGATATTTGAGTAAAAGAGGGAATTATGAAATATCACATAGATACAATACCTATATGGGATGCATTTAAGCTTGAGTCGGAATGCCCTTTATGTGTAATAAAGCGACATTTTGAACTCCAAGAATGTGAAAAATTTCTAGGCGCTTCCGTTATGGATCCTGATACTCGTATAAGAGTAAA
>JAAZPT010000259.1 GCA_012797085.1 Christensenellaceae bacterium
TCTATCATTTTTGGTAAAATATCAGCTAGCCTTGCAATTGCATCGTCAAGCTGGGCTGATGTTTCGGTTAAACCGTAGGATAAAGTTGACTCTGTAAGGGAGTTTTCATCAACTATAATTGTAGGAACGTTTACACTCATAACATTTTTAGTTTTAATATCTATTTTAGCATTCCTTGCCGGGTAAAGCATTGCCTCCTCCAAGGCTTTAGGGTCCATAACCGCCCTTGCCATGGCAAAGTTGCCTAAGGCTTTGCTTAACTCCCTTTCAACATCGGTACGCAATTCTTTATTTTTTTTAATTAAAATAATAAATTGCCTAACCATTTCATCACGCTTATCCTTTAGGAGCTTATGGCCACGTGTAGCCATTACCAAACGCTTTTTAATTTTGGAAAGCTCCATACGGGTTGGGTTTACACGTAGTACAGCCAATTGTTATTCCTCCTTTGTTTCAGGTAGGTATTTATCAAGCATGTCATCATGTATACGTTTAAGCTCTGCTCTTGGAAGGGTTTTAAGTAATTCCCAACCCAAGTTTAATGTATCCTCTATATTTCTATTTGTTGTATAGCCTTGGGAAACATATTCGTTTTCAAATTTTGTAGCGAAATCGGCAAACTTTTTATCTACATCCGTTAAGGCTGCCTCACCTAATACTACTGCAAGCTCTTTTGCATCTTTACCACGGGAGTAAGCTGCAAACAGCTGGTTCATAGTTGGAGCATGGTCTTCCCTTGTTTTGCCTTCACCTATACCCTTATCCTTTAAACGGCTTAAGGACGGTAAAACGTCAATTGGGGGTGTTATACCCTTTCTATGAAGTTCACGGCTTAGTATAATTTGGCCTTCCGTAATATAGCCTGTCAAGTCCGGAATGGGGTGAGTTTTATCATCCTCAGGCATTGTTAATATAGGTATTTGTGTAATTGAGCCGGGCTTGCCGGTAATTCTGCCTGCCCTTTCATACATGGATGCAAGGTCGGTATATAGATAACCGGGGTAACCACGACGGCCGGGAACTTCTTTACGAGCGGCGGATACCTCACGAAGAGCCTCTGCATAGTTTGTAATATCTGTAAGTATTACCAGCACGTGCATGCCCTTTTCATAGGCAAGATACTCGGCAGCTGTAAGAGCCATACGAGGTGTAGCTATACGTTCAATAGCCGGGTCGTTTGCAAGATTCATAAACAACACGGCACGCTCTATTGCACCTGTACGTTTAAAATCCTCAACGAAATACTCGGCCTCTTCAAAGGTTATACCTATGGCGCCGAATACAACGGCAAATTTGCTGTCGGTACCAAGCACACGGGCTTGCCTTGCTATTTGTGTAGCAAGTTGAGCATGAGGCAAACCGCTACCGGAGAATACCGGCAATTTTTGGCCACGAACAAGGGTGTTAAGGCCGTCTATTGCGGATATACCCGTTTGTATAAACTCGCTGGGGTAATCCCTTGCAGCCGGGTTTATAGGCTCTCCGTTAATATCCATACGTTTTTCCGGAATAAGCTCAGGCCCGCCATCCTTAGGTTTGCCCATACCGTCAAATACCCTACCCAGAATATCTTCAGATACGGATAGCTCTATGGAGCGACCAAGGAACCTTGCCTTGCTATCATCTATTTTTAAGCCGTTACTGCTTTCAAACAACTGAACAAGAACCCTATCCCTGTTAACTTCCAAAACTTTACCACGACGAACTTCACCATTTGCTTGCTCAATTTCTACAAGCTCATTATAGCCGACATTACTAACACCTTCTACCAACATTAGAGGGCCAACAACTTCTTTAATTGTACGATACTCTTTAAGCATATTATAGCCCCCCTTGTTCATCAATTGCAGTTACTTGGGATAACAGTTCCGCTTCTATTTCATCAAACTTGTAAAGGTCTTCTTCCTTAATATATTTAGATCTGCCTATTCTTTCGCGAACGGGTACATCAACTACTGTTGATAGGTTTGCACCCTCATCCAAGGCCTGTTGACCTTTTTCGCCATATAAAAGTATTAGGCGCAACATGGCGGCTTGTTTTTCAAGGGATGTATAGGTATCAATTTCATCAAAGGCATTTTGATGTAAAAAGTCTTCCCTTATCATCCTTGCAACTTCCATTGTAAGCCTATCCTTCCAACTTAGGGCATCTATACCTACAAGCCTTACAATTTCTTCAAGCTCGCTTTCTTTTTGTAGAATGTTCATAGCTTTTTGACGCATATCGTTAAACTCAGGGCTTACATTGTTGCTGTACCAATCGCTTAGCCTATCCAAATATAAGGAGTAGGACTGCAACCAATCTATAGCCGGGAAATGACGCATATATGCCAATTGAGCCGATAAGCCCCAGAACACCTTTACTATTCGCAATGTTGCTTGGGATACGGGTTCCGATATATCGCCACCGGGGGGTGATACTGCGCCTATGGCTGTAATTGCTCCAACTCTGCCATCATCGCCTAAGCATTTTACCATGCCCGCACGCTCATAGAACTCGGCAACACGGGATGAAAGATATGCTGGATAGCCTTCTTCACCGGGCATTTCTTCCAAACGACCGCTCATTTCACGAAGAGCCTCTGCCCAACGACTTGTAGAGTCCGCCATAATAGCAACTTTATAGCCCATATCACGATAGTACTCTGCAATTGTAATACCTGTATAAATTGAAGCCTCACGGGCTGCAACGGGCATATCCGATGTATTTGCAATAAGTACTGTACGCCTCATTAAGCTTTCGCCTGTTTTGGGGTCATGAAGTCTTGGAAACTCGCGTAAAACGTCGGTCATTTCATTACCACGCTCACCGCAACCAACATAAACTATAATATCTGCATCGCTCCATTTTGCAAGCTGATGTTGTACTACCGTTTTACCGGAGCCAAAGGGGCCGGGTACAGCTGCAACACCACCCATTGCTACGGGGAAGAACGTATCAATAACCCTTTGACCGGTTACCATAGGATTATTTGGCGATATTTTTTCATTATAGGGTCTGCCTCGCCTTACCGGCCATTTTTGCATCATTGTAATAGGATGTATATTGCCCTTTTCGTCTTCTATTTCACAAATAGTTTCGGTAATTGTAGCATTTGAGGCAAATATGCTTTTTATTATGCCGCTAATGCCATGGGGAACCATTATTTTATGCTCTACACTTGCGGTTTCCTGCACTATACCGATAATTGTGCCCGAATCAACTTTATCACCAATGCTTTTTACAGGCTCGAATATCCACTTTCTTTCCCTGTCAAGGGCATAAACCTCAACGCCCCTTTTAATTCTATCGCCTACTCTATCGCGTATGGCTGTTAAAGGCCTTTGTATACCGTCAAAAATTGACTCTATAAGACCCGGCCCCAACTCAACAGATAGTTGATCGCCGGTAGATTCTACAGGTTCACCGGGTTTTAAGCCTGCGGTTTCTTCATAAACCTGTATCGAGGCCAAATCGCCCCTAAGCTCTATAATTTCGCCAACAAGCCTTTTATCGCTAACACGAACCACGTCATACATACGTGAATCCGCCATGTTTTCAGCAACTATAAGCGGGCCGGCCACTTTTACTATTTTTCCTTGCGCCATATAGCTTGTTCCCACCTTCCTTTATATTAAAATACTAATTTTCAAATAATATATTTGCACCCAAGGCCTTTTCAACATTCTTTTTTATTATTTCCATGGCATAACCTGTAGAACCGTTGGAGCCCGGTATAGGTATAATTGTAAGTTCAAAATCGTTTCTATACCTCATTAGGGCTTCCTCTGCCTGTTTTGCCTCGTTTTCCGTAATAAAAATTATGCCTATGCCCTGTTTTTTAAGCTTGAAAAGTGCATTTGTAGTTTCCTCTTCCGTAGAGGTAGGAATAACCTGCATTCCTAAAGCTTTAAATGCCAGCACTGCACTTCTTTCGCCCACAGCGCCCATTTTTGTATTATTTAACACTTATTGCACGCATCCTTTCATTTATATCGTCTTGGGATGCACCACTTGCTTTTGCAGCCATAACCAGCCTTATTGCCGCCCCTTGCCTTTGTGTGGTTAAAATATAGGCAGCCAGGTTTTCAATATTTACAGGCTTGTAATAGAAAGGTTTAAACACTGATAAAAGAACATCGTCTGATGTTTTTTCCAAAGCGGATAAGCTTGACTGCCCTGCCAAAAATTTATCATACATATTTGCAAAAGTTTTATCTATCAAAGATAATTTTGGTATTAACTTTGTTGGGTTTGTAAAGGCTTTAAGCATTGCCTGCTTGCTGATAAGCCCGCCATCAATAAGCATATCGGCCAAAAATTCCGGTTTTTTACCCATTTGCAAGGTTCTAAGCATCATTAAAACGTTTAAAAAAGAAACTTGTTTTGTAAAA
>JAAZPT010000260.1 GCA_012797085.1 Christensenellaceae bacterium
CTATGAGAACAGTCAAGCAAGAGAACGTACCCAAACATTAATGGACTATGCAAACATGGTAAACGGTTTGGTATTAGGTACCGGAGATTTAAGCGAAATTTCCCTCGGTTGGAATACATACAATGGTGACCATATGAGTATGTACAATGTAAATTGCAGCGTTCCAAAAACTTTAATCCCTTTACTAATAAATCATATAGCAAAGTCAATGGGTGAAGATATTTACAATGTTTGTTTAGACGTAATAAATACGCCTATATCACCTGAATTATTGCCCTCCACCAAAGGTGACTTAAATCAAAAAACTGAAGAAATTATTGGCGATTACAATCTTCATGACTTTTTCATATTTAACTTTATAGACTCCGGAAGCAATGCAGATAGGCTTTATGTTATGGCAAAACAAGCCTTTGAAGGTATGTATGATGAAAAATATATACAAGAAGTTTTAAACAAGTTTATACGTAGATTTTTTAGCCAACAGTTTAAACGTAATTGCTCACCGGATGGCCCTGCTATTGGCCCGATAAGCCTATCTCCTAGGGGAGCATGGCAAATGCCCAGTGATATGTATAGTTCTTTATGGGATAGTGTTAATTTAAGCTTAAATGACGAGGAATTTAAGGCTTAAGTATTTACTTTTATTAAAAAAATAGTATAATGTATTATGGTGTTGAAGGGAACGGTTGTTTTTCCAATTGTTTTTAGCGATTTGGGGATGGTGTAAGCCCAATAACAATATAAGCAACGAATCAGCCCGGAGCTTTGCCTGTTAACAAAGGCAACGGTTATCACCGTTATATGATTTACATTTATTTGTACAAAGGTGAACATTTATGTTAAGCCGGGTGGTACCGCGGTTGAATTTTTCAAGCCGTCCCGTGCATATAGGGCGGTTTTTTTATTTGAAAAAATATTTTTTATAAGGAGAATTAATAGATGTATAAAAAGGTTTCTACAGATATGAACTTCGTTTCAAGGGAGCTTGAAGTTGAAAAATTTTGGAAAGATAATGACATAGTTAAAAAAAGTTTTAACCATAGGAAAGGTGCGCCAAAATTCACCTTTTATGATGGTCCTCCAACAGCAAACGGTAAACCTCATATAGGCCATATGTTAACAAGGTCTATAAAGGATATTATACCCAGGTTTCAATCTATGAAGGGTAAGGATGTATTAAGAAAGGCCGGTTGGGATACTCATGGCTTGCCCGTTGAGCTCGAAGTTGAAAAAAAATTGGGTTTGGATGGTAAACCTCAAATAGAGGCCTATGGTATTGAACCTTTTATACATGAATGTAAAAAAAGCGTTTGGAACTATTTGGGTGATTGGAAAGAAATGTCTGACCGTATTGCCTTTTGGGCAGATATGGATGATCCTTATGTTACATACCACGATAGCTACATAGAGAGTGTATGGTGGAGCTTAAAAGAAATAGCTAAAAAGGGTTTATTATACAAAGGCCATAAAGTTGTTCCATATTGTCCACGTTGCGGTACTGCTTTATCCAGCCATGAAGTAGCCCAAGGTTATAAAGAAGTTAGCGATAACAGTGCAATAGTAAGGTTTAAAGTAAAAGGCGAAGATAATTTATTCATTTTAGCCTGGACAACGACACCTTGGACATTACCAAGCAACGTTGCTCTATGCGTTAATCCTAAAGAAGAATATGTTGAACTGAAGAACCATGATGAAAGGCTTGTTTTAGCTAAAGCTTTGGTAGAAACTGTGTTTGCAGACCACAATTGTCACTTGGAAATATTACGTACATTTAAGGGATCTGATTTTGTTGGTACTGAATATGAACCCTTGTACAATTTTGCAAATCCTAAAGAAAAAGCCTGGTATGTAGTTGCGGATAACTATGTTACCCTTACAGACGGTACCGGTATTGTTCATATAGCTCCTGCATTTGGTGAAGATGATGCACGTATAGGTAGAGAAAACAATCTTCCCTTTGTTCAGCTTGTAAATACGGAAGGTGAATTTGTTGAGGGTACAGATTGGGAAGGCGTTTTTGTAAAGGATGCCGACCCAATAATACTTAATAATTTAAAAGAACGTAATTTACTATTTGAAGTTGCACCATATGTTCACAATTATCCTTTCTGTTGGCGCTGCGATACATCCCTGCTCTACTATGCAAGAGCAACTTGGTTTATTGAAATGACTGCAGTTAAAGAAAAATTAATTGCAAACAATAATTCTATAAACTGGATACCGGATCATATAAAGGCCGGTAGAATGGGCAACTTTATTGATAATGTTATAGATTGGGGTTTATCCAGAGAACGTTATTGGGGTACGCCATTACCTATTTGGGTTTGTGAAAACGGACATAAGCATGTTATTGGCAGTAGACAAGAGCTGATTGATATGGCTACAACAGAGGTAAAACCTGATATTGAACTACACCGCCCTTTTATTGATGAGGTAGAAATTGTTTGCCCCGAATGTGGCAAAAACATGCATCGTGTAAGCGAGGTAATAGACTGTTGGTATGACAGTGGTGCTATGCCCTTTGCTCAATGGCACTATCCCTTTGAAAATAAAGAGTTGTTTGAAAGCCGTTACCCTGCCGACTTTATTAGCGAGGCTGTGGACCAAACAAGGGGTTGGTTCTATACTCTGTTAGCTATAAGCACATTGTTATTTGATGAGCCTTCCTTTAAAAATTGCTTGGTTATGGGGCATGTTCAAGATGAACAGGGCCATAAAATGAGTAAGCATTTAGGTAATGTAGTTGACCCTTGGGATGTTTTAAACAAACAGGGTGCCGATGCTGTTCGTTGGTATTTCTATAGTGTTGGTGCTCCATGGTTACCAATAAGGTTTAGCGACCAAGCCATTAGCGATTCTCAAAGAAAGTTTATGGGCACATTACAAAACACCTATGCTTTCTTTGTATTATATGCAAACATAGATAGTTTTAACCCCAAAGATCACCCCATTGAAAAAGCTAAACTTAATATAATTGATAAATGGGTACTAAGCAGGCTTAACAAATTAATTAAAAATGTTGACAGCAATTTGGAAAACTATTTAATTACCGAGTCTACCCGTGACATACTTAGCTTCGTGGATGATTTAAGTAACTGGTATGTTCGTCGCAGTCGCGAAAGATTCTGGGGTAAAGGCGCCGGTAAAAATATGGGCGAAGATAAAGAAGCTGCTTTTATAACCTTATATACTGTTTTAGTTACATTGGCAAAACTGCTTGCCCCCTTTGTTCCATTTATATCTGAAGAGATTTATCAAAATCTTGTAAGATCTATAGACAGCGAAGCTCCTGAAAGTGTTCATTTATGTGATTACCCTGTTGCTAATAATGATTATATCGATGAAAGCTTAAATGAAAATATGAGTTCATTAATTAATGTTGTTCAATTAGCAAGAGCATGCAGAAACTTAAGCAATATGAAGGTTCGTCAACCTGCTCAAGCCCTTTATGTTAACGGAACATCTTTCCCGGAAGAATATACAGAGTTATTAGAAGATGAAATTAATGTTAAGAATGTTGTTTTCGTTGAAGATGCAAGGGAGTTTACTACTTACCTATTAAAGCCGCAAATGCGTACTATAGGACCAAAATATGGTAAATTGTTAGGTAAAATAAGCGAACACTTGAAAACACTTGACGGTAATGATGTTGTTGATAATTTTGCTGCCGGTAAAAAATTGATATTTGAAATTGATGGCAATGAAATTATTTTGGAAAAGGATGATGTATTAACGTCATCAATGCAAAAACCCGGCTTTACAGCTCAATCTGAAAACAACATAACTGTAGTGCTCGACACAAATTTAACCGAAGAACTCATTAATGAAGGTTACTCAAGGGAGCTGATTAGTAAAATTCAAACAATGAGAAAAGAAGCAAACTTTGATGTAACAGACAGAATAATTGTAAATTATAACTCCGGTGATGTTATTAAAAATGTAGTTAAAAAATTTGAAGATCAAATTAAACTTGGTGTTTTGGCAAAAGAGCTTGAAATAAATGAATCCCTACCCTTAACTAATGAATCTAATGATGATTTAATTGAATTTGAAGGTGGCTTCTATAAGAGTTGGGATATTAACGACGAATTTGCAACACTATTTATTAAAAAATATTAATATTTTTAAATCAGGTGAAAATCACCTGATTTTTATATTTTTTGTTCTATTTTTTTATACTTTACTTGACATTGTAACACATTTGTAATAAAATGTTTTTGATATAATAACATTAATTTATTTTGATATCTATTATTGCCATTTATAACACTTAAGGGGTGACTGTTTTGTTAGAAGCCAGCAATAAAATTGCAAAAAACAAAAATTATAAAACTATTAGTAGGCTTATACAAAAAACAATAAGCTTAATTTTAATAGCATATATAATTTTATCCTTAATGCCTATAGGTACTAGTATAGCATCAGGTACAGTTTATTCTTTTGGAACAATTAACATAGGTGGTGTAAATATACGCCATAGTGTTAATGGTAATAGCTTCCAACAACTACCTAAAGGTACAGTTGTTCAAATATTAGAAACATTAATAGATTCATCAAACAGGTCTTGGTTAGGTGTATACATTGGTGGAAGTAATGTT
The DNA here is from genome assembly GCA_012797085.1 of Christensenellaceae bacterium. GTDB lineage: Bacteria > Bacillota > Clostridia > Christensenellales > Aristaeellaceae > JAAZPT01. The sequence goes on from JAAZPT010000260.1 coordinate 4,599, forward strand.
AGTGGCTATGTTATGGCCGAATATGTAAATATAATGAGCCCTATTGACTCAGCTGCTTATGCTTCTAATAACCCATCAGCAATACGCCCCGGCAACGGACCACTAAACTCAATTAATGCAATAGGTTATGTAAGAACAATAGTTGGTGGTATTAACTTAAGGGATTCTATAAATGGCTTTGTGGTAGGCAAAGTTGATAGAAATATTATTTTCCCATATGTATCAGTTGAAACTAAGTCGGATTATACCTGGTATAGAATATATTCCGATACATTAGGTTATTGTTATATTCGTGGGGATTGTGTCAGCCTAAGCGATGCAGCCGGCAATATAACAAATACTTCAACAACTCCCCAACAGCCTGTAATAAACCCGCAACCCGCCCCTCCATCTCCATTTGGCAGCATAGTATTAACTTTAGATAAGGTTAATTTGAGGAATGATAATAAAACTAATGCTTTCCGTTTAGGGCATTTAGCAATAGGTACAGTATTACCTTTGTTATCTACACCCAGTCAATCGGAAGGTTATACATGGTATCATGTTGATACACACATAGGTAGAGGTTATGTTAGAGGTGACTGTGCAAGGCTTACAAGCGATCCCGCACCCGTTATAACAGTACAACCACCTGCTCCTTCAACATTCGGTTCAATAATCATTACCCTTGACAATGTAAATTTAAGGCAAAAACCGGCCGGTACAAGGGTTGGGAAAGTATTAATAGGTCAAACATTTAATTTATTAAGTCAACCGGTATATGCAAGTAATTATACTTGGTATCACATTAAAAACAATGATGGTATTGAAGGCTATGTTAGGGGCGATTGTGCAAAACTCAACTCTACACAACCCACAATAACAGAAGCACCAACACAACCAATAGTTCCTTTGAACTTTGGGTATGTATTAGTAAAATTATCTTCCGTTAATTTGAGGCAAGAACCCGCCGGTAAAGTTTTAGATCGTGTAGATGCCGGTGAATTATACGCTTTAACAGGCAATACCGTAAGCAAATCCGGCTATACCTGGTACCCGATTAACGTTCGTGGAAACAATGGTTATTTAAGAAGTGACTGCGTACAATATTTAACACAAGAACAAGGTCAAGCATATCTTGCCGGCGGTAACATCGATTCAACAACTCTTCCGGGTCAATTACCGGTAGATACACTTCCTCCAGTAGTTGGCACAAGTGAATATGTTATTACTATAGTTGATAAGGTTAACTTAAGAAAGAGTGCATCAAAAACTGCATCTGCACCCTTTAATGTACCCTTAGGCACAGTATTGAAATATTCCAGAACAACTTTTGTTGGAAGCAGCGAATGGTATAAAATAAGCTATAACGGCTATGACTTATGGGTATTAGGCTCAACAGTACGTAAAATGAGCATTAACGAATATCAGGAATGGAATGCAACCCAACCCATCCCAACACCCCAACCTGTTGCAGGTTATGTAAAAACAACGGTTAGAAACGTAAACGTTAGAATTAAACCTGCCGGTGATGTAATTGACTCAATAGCTACAAGAGGTACTGTTCTACCCTATTATGGTACACAAAGCGTAGGCCGATACACTTGGTACAACATTAAGCTTGCTTCAGGAGCACTTGCTTATATAAGGGGCGACTGTGTAAAAGTAAGTACTGAGACCGGAGACGATATAACACAAACTCCTGTTGCACCCCCATCCGGCGGCGGTCAATTAGAAGCAAGCTATACAACACTAATGGTAGGTAGTAGTGGTGATGATGTTAAACGCTTACAAACAGAGCTTAAAAAATTGGGCTTCTATACAGGTGATATTAACGGTAACTATACAGACGAAGTTAAGCAAGCTGTAATGAGTTTCCAAGCTTCAAAGGGTTTAGTGCCCGATGGTATAGCCGGCCCTAACACATTGCATAAACTTTATAACACAGTACCAATCGGATCAAGTACAGGTGAAGACTTAAGCTTTGAAATGATTTACCCTGTTAAATCTATAGACTGGTGGACAGGCGGCATACAGCAGCTTTGGCCTAAAGGCGCAAATGCTAAGTTGAAGGACGTTAAAACCGGTATAGTATTCTGGGTACATAGATGGTCAGGAGGCAACCATGTTGACGGTGAGCCTCTAACCGCTGCAGATACAGCAAGGGTTTGCCAAATGTACGGTGTTAAAAACGCAAAAGAGATTGCTACAAAGAATTTATGGCAAAGACGACCGCTATGGGTTACATTAGGCGGTTCGACCTATGCAGCATCGCTGTACGGCGTACCGCATAACTATGCCGGTGATAGTATCCCCGACAACAACTTTTATGGCCAATTCTGTATACACTTTACAAACAGCAAAACCCATACAAGTAATATTGTAGATAAATATCATGAACAGGCTATACAATATGCCATAACAACAGGTAATAATCAAATACAGTAAAATAAATCAAAAAAATTCCTTATAAGAATACTTATAGGGAATTTTTTGTTTGTTTTATTAATTCAAATCAAATATAACTTTTTAAATTTAATACATTTATATTATTCTTATTTATTGGAATTATTTAATGTTTTTTATTTTTAAAAATTTTTGACAAATTTAAATATATAGTATAATACACATACAAATATTATGTTGACAAACAATTAAATCTATATTATACTTAACTTTGTAATAATGTTGTAAATAGCAACAAAAAAAGGAGGCTCGCACATATGTACAAATACACCGTTAACAACAGTGCAATGACTATGATGATGTGCGCATGCCTTGCGTACTGTTTGCATTGCAACACTAAAAACATTTAAGTTTTTAGATTTATGTATTTATTACTGCTATGCAAACTGCGATAGCAGTTTTTTATTGTATCAAAAGGAGTTAATATGGAAGTTAATTTAAATGGTGAAC
>JAAZPT010000261.1 GCA_012797085.1 Christensenellaceae bacterium
AAATTATTATTTTTATTACACTTATTCTACCGTATAATTGAAAGGAAATATTCATATGAAAAGACGTATTGGCATTCTTACATCCGGAGGAGACTGCCCTGGCTTAAATGCGGCTATTAGGGGCGTTGTTCGTGCATCCTATGAGCAGTTTGATACTGAAATAATTGGTATAAAAGATGGTTACCGTGGCTTAATTGAAGGTGATTATGAAGAATTAACTCGTGAACAGTTTTCCGGGATTTTGACTTTAGGTGGCACAATATTAGGTACGGCCCGTACTCCCTTTAGCAATATGCGAGTTATTGGCGAGGATAAAGTGGATAAGGTAAAGGCAATGAAAAATAATTATCAAAAGATGAAGTTGGATTGCCTTATAACTCTTGGTGGAAATGGTACACATAAAACAGCCAACCTTTTAGCACAAGAGGGTTTAAATATTATCGCTCTTCCTAAAACGATTGATAATGATATTTATGGTACGGATTTTACATTTGGTTTTCATTCTGCTTTAGATATTGCTACTGACGTTATTGATAGAATACATTCTACTGCAGCAAGCCATGGTAGGTGCATGGTTATTGAAATAATGGGAAACAAAGCAGGATGGCTCACATTATATTCCGGCATGGCCGGAGGTGCAGATGTAATATTAATTCCGGAAATACCTTACGATATTGAAAAAGTGGCTGAAGTTATTGAAAAGCGTGCTAAAGCAGGAAAGAGTTTTTCTATTATAGCAGTTGCAGAAGGTGCTATGACAAATGAAGAAGCGGAAATGAACAAGAAAGATAGAGTGGAACAAAAAGAAAAGGATCCATATTGTAGTATAAGCCATAAAATAGCATCTCAATTGCAAGAAATGATAGGTGTTGAAGCAAGGCATGTTGTGCCGGGTCATATACAAAGGGGTGGCAGCCCTTGTGCATATGATAGGGTTCTTTCAACACAATTTGGAGTTCACGCAGCCCATTTAATTAAGAATAATACCTATGGCATAACTGTTGCACTAAACAACAATAAAATCACTCACAATCTACTATCAGATGTAGCAGGTAGGCCAAGCCCGGTACCACTGGATCATCAAATGGTACTTGCTGCACGCAAAATTGGTATTAATATGGGAGATTGATGCAATATAAAAGCCGCACATGCGGCTTTTTATTATATTAATTGTTAATCTCTGCCTGTATAGAAGGTACTTCCACCTATAAATTCCCTAAGTATAGATAAGGGAGGTATTTCTCTAATAAAATCATCACCAATAGGTAAAAAATAATTTAATGATTTAACTAAACGACGAGCAGGTATATAGGTTCTTTCAGTAACATCAATTTTTTCCAACTTATCATATATAAAACTATGTAGTAATGGAAGTTCATAATGCAGTGTTGAGTTAAACATAATATCGGCTTTTTCTTGGTTGGGGTATATCCACTTCTCTTCACCGGCTTTTACGCTTTTCCACATATTTATCGTTTCTTCAGGAGGTGTACCTCTAAACTGCATATCGCGAACAATTCGCCTCAAAAGTCTTGCATCGGATGTATGTATTCTGTTATGATCGTCTAATTTTATACATGTTAATGCACTCACATAAATACCGTAAGTTAGTTGCTCCGGTAGCATGGATGTTATTTTATCGTTCATTGCATGTATACCTTCAACAAGCACAGGTTGGTTTGGCTCAAGTTTTAATTTATAAGATTTTGATTTTCTTTTACCTGTTTTAAAACTGAATCTGGGCATATCAACTTCTTCGCCGGCTAATAATCTATCAAAGCAATCAACTATACAATCGATATCTAATGCATCTATAGTTTCAAAGTCTATTTCTCCATTTTCGTCTATAGGTAAAGTGTCTCTATTTTTATAAAAATTATCCAAGGATACAAGGGCGGGGGATAATCCGTGAACCTTTAAATGTACAGCTAAACGGTTTGTAAATGTAGTTTTTCCGCTACATGAGGGGCCAAATATGAGTACTATTTTTGCTCTTTTATGTATAACATCCGTGGCAATGTTCGCTATGGAAGAGTCATGCAATGCTTCATTTACTCTAATAAAATCTAAAATTTTACCTGACTCTATCATTCTATTCACATCAACAACATTTGTTGCATTTAATATTTCACACCAACGTTGTGATTCTGCAAAAACTCTATATTGCTTTTTATGACCAATATGGGATATTTCAATTTTCATACTGGAATCCTTTGGAAAACTTACTAACATGCCGGGATATTTTGATGTAAGCTTAAAAGCTTTTATATAACTTGTATTTTGTACCATGGAGCCATAAAAATAATCATATATTCCATCCAGGCAATACATGGTTATTTTAGAAGTTTTTCTATAACTATAAAGATCCACTTTATCATGTTGACCATCTTGAGTAAAAAATTTTATAGCTTCATCAACAGTCCAGCTATGTCTTGTAATTGGTAAGGCAAGTTTAACAAGGCGCCACATTTCCTTTTCAATTTCATATATTTCAGCGTGGGTAAGAGCTTTATTTTTTATATTAAAAGCTATTGATTTACCCACAGCATCTTCAACTTCAAATTGTTTTGTAGGGTAAAGGTTATTAAGGGCAGCTAATGTTAAAAAAGACAAGCTGCGTTCATAAACTCTACTTCCTTCATCAGAGTCAAAATATATAGGAATTAAAGTAGCATCTTCTTCAATTTTTGTATAAAGTTCTACTGAGTTGCCGTTAAAAAGTGCAGCAAGAGCATTTTCGCATTCTTCCTCGCTAAGCATTTCTTTAAACACAACATTAATTGTTGTGGGGCTTTCAAACTTTTTGCTTATGCCATTTACGGTTATATTTATTTTTTTACTCATAATAGCCTCCTATTCATCCTCAAAAGGCATGTTACCTTGTAGTTCAGGCTCAAGTATTACTGAGTTTGTATTATAGGAATTTAATTCAGGGTTGATTTTATTTTGGTATTGCTTAGCCTTTAGATATGCTTTTTCAAGCTTACCTGCCGGAGATATGGAATAAGCCATACCGATGTTTCTATTTCTAAGCCTTACAAAGCGCATTTGCATGTATAAATAACCATGACTTTCACATTTTGCCAAGGATATAAAACGGTTAGGTGTTTGAGGAACAAAATCTGTAACAAGAGTACATTCTTTATTACAAGCGGGGCAAACAGGATTTATTACACTGCTTTGACTAAGCCCATGCTTCACTGATAACACTTGATGAGTAACTTTTACAATACGCATTTTAGATACGTGCTTTAACTTTTTTGGTGTTTGCGGGTACTTTATTATAGTTTTATTATCTTTGATTTTCTGAAATACTTTAGCCGTATAACATGCATCATTAAAAGCATCATGGAACGGTAAGGAAGTATCTTCTTCAATACTTAATGTTTCCATTGCTGTTTTTAAACTAACTTGTTGCTTACCTAATTTTTCGTTGTGGGAATATAGTTTTTGTAAATTATAAAAAGGTAAAGATTCATATTTTATTTCAAAGCAATCAAGGTTTTGTTTATATACGCTAACATCCTCGCTACCCCAAGTAAGCATTATAGGGTCCTTATCACAAAACTCAACAAAACGTTTATTTGCTTCAATAAAATCCGGAGCATCCTGCAAAATTTCATTGCTAATATTTGTAATTCTTTTTATACGTGGATGTATTTTTTTAAAATGAGTTGGTTTAATAACTTGATTGAACTCATCAACAACTTCAAAATTTTCGTTAAGTTTTATGGCACCTATTTGTATTATTTCAAACAATAGCTTATCTTCAACTTTTTTATAAGCGACACTATTAAAACTTATTGGTTGATTCCATTCAAAATCTACTACTATATAGTGCATTAAAAAATCTCCAGTTTAAATGGCAATGCCGGCGGATCGGCCGGTAATAAATGCTATATGCAAGTTAAAGCCACCTGTTAATGCATCAATATCAAGTACTTCACCTGCTGCATAAAGACCTTTAACAATTTTAGATTCCATAGTTTGAGGCACAAACTCTTTTACATTGGCTCCACCTTTTGTAATAACAGCCTCTGTATAATCTCTAGAACTGCTTAAAGGAATATCAAAATTTTGGATTTCATTAATTAAACATTGCCTATATTTTTTACTAATTTGATTATTTACTAAATTTGGATTTATATTACATCGTTCTAAAATTACCTCTGCCAATCTTGATGGGAACATGGTATTCATTAAACTATTAATTGTTTTATTAGGAGCGCTTTCAATTTCTCTTAAAATTCTTTTATCAAGTTTTTCTATATCAAGTGCCGGCTTTAAATTTAAACTTAATTTGGCTTTTTTTAAATCCTTGCCGGCCAAATGAGCTGATGCTGTTAATATTAACGGACCACTTACTCCAAAGTGAGTGAACAACATCTCGCCTAATTCACTATAGATTAATTTTCCATTATATTTTAAGTTTAATGTTATATTTTTTAAGCTTAAGCCCTGTAAATATATAAGATTTTTATCGGGGGAATTATATGGAACTAGTGAAGGGTAAGTAGGCAATATTTTATGTCCGGCTTGCTCTAACAATCTATATCCATCACCGGTTGAGCCGGTGCTTGGATAACTTAAACCACCGGTTGCTATAATTACAGCATCTGCTTTTATTATTTCACCATCTTCAAGACGAACGCCTTTAATTTGATTATCTAAAATGATTAAGTTTTCTACTTTTGTATTAAGCCTTATAGATACTTGATTTTTATTTAATTGTTTTACAAAAGCATTTGTAATATCCGATGCCTTTTCACTTACAGGATAGGCTCTATTTCCTCTTTCGATTTTTATAGGGCATTCCAAACTTTCTAAAAGGTCTATAAGATTCTTTGGTGTAAAAGCGTTTAAACCGGGATATAAAAACTTTGGGTTAGTAACCACATTTGCCATAAATGCGTTATTATCACAAAGGTTTGTTACATTACAACGACCTTTACCGGTTATATATATTTTTTTTCCACACTTTTCGTTTTTTTCCAACAACAAAACATTATTACCATTTTGCGATGCGAACAACGCTGCAATAAGTCCTGCGGCACCTGCACCCACTATGACTACATTTTTAGACATCAAATTCTCCAATTAAATTATAAAAAATCCGGACAAATAATTTCTTTTTCCGTGGCTATTTTAATAAAAGAACAAGCTA
>JAAZPT010000262.1 GCA_012797085.1 Christensenellaceae bacterium
AACATAACGAAAATATTGAAATCATATAGGATATTAATATTTTCACCCCAAAACCACCCCTTTTTCACCCTAATTTCACCAATATTTCACCCCTAAAACAGATCCATTACCTATAATAGAGCAAGAAGATTTCAAAATATTCGCCTTCCAATTTGAAATGTATAATTTTATTTGTTTATTGCTATAGTAATTAACCATTTTATACAAAATTAGGAAAACTGTCCCAAAAATTAAGATTTCAAAAAGCTTCTAAAAAGGGCTATAAAAAGAGCCACAAAAGACCTCCTAAAAATTGTTAAATTATTTTCTAATTCAGTCATACTAAATATGTAAACAATCAAAATTTAAAGAGAACTAATCGTGAGAAAATACAATATTAAAAAGAAAATAATAATGGAGTATGACGATTCATTATTAGGAAATAGACCACAATTAAGTCTATATTATTTTAATAATGGAACAAATGTAAACTCAAAATTAGCCTTAAAATTAATAAAATATGCAATTGAAACAAGATTAAAATGGTATCCATTTTAAGTTAGAGACTATTTAACAATGGAAATTTTAGATCTTTTAAGGCTAAAACATGTGCATAAATTTATAAATTTTCCTTAATTTTTAATTCCAGAAGAGGATTTATTTTATATTGCTTGGCAAATATATCCTCAAACTCAAGATAAAACTTATCCAGAAATAGCATTAAGACCATAATTTCTTTATTAAATAAGGAGATAAATAAGTTTCCAAAATAATATTTTTCTGGAATAGATGGTATGTATAGAGCAGGAAATTGTTTAATTTATATGATTGGACACTATAATTCGTTTAATAATACGAAGGAAATGTATGCATTTTTTGTTTCAAAAGACAATTTTTTTGAAAGTAAAAAACATAATTTTGTGTTTATATATACTAATCCATTTAGATTTATTAAATAAACCATTAACAAAATTTGATCAAAATATGCCTTTATATTCTTTCTTTAGTGTTAAAATAGATTATTAGAAAAAATTATCAGTTTAGTCTCTCAGATGTGAAGTTATAATGTAAAAATAAATAATGAATAAAATCAACACGATGATTTTAATGCTCCCAAAAAATTAAATCAAGAAAATCCAATTTTAGTGGGTAAGTACATAGGTTCCTTTTGTTTTGTTCATTTTTAAAATTATTTATATAAGATGAAGAAGTTTTGATTAAGATTAAAATCATTAACTTACATAATTAATGAATAATAAAGCGATATTTTCTGTATTTTCTCTGTTTAAGATAATTGATATGCTTAAAACTTTAGATTTGTACTCTAATAGAAAACCAGTAGGCAAATCGTTAAAAAGCATATAAATTTTTAAATGGTTAAAAGAAATATAAATAGCCCCACTATATAAGTTCAGCTTAGGTTATTGAAAAAAACTTATGTTTTTTTATTTGTTTAATTTTTAGATACATAATTACTAGCTAATCATTTATCATTTTCATAAAAAGCATTAGAATCAAAAAAATACAGGAAAACTTTCTTTAAGAACAATCGCTTAGTACAAGCAGCTCAGATAAGGTATTGATTTGCCTTAAAGTTTTTTACAATTATTGTTTTATAAATCTGCAGGGATAGTTTTAACACCAAACACGAAATAAATAATATGAAAAAGCCATACAAAGCCCAGTATGATTTGCCCTACCGGAACAGCCCCCATCATAATAAATCCAATACTCATTAGTAAGGTTATAATTATCATAATGCGAACTTTTGTCTTTTTTGTCATACCTCGGCCGGTAACATAATCTTCTAAATTGGATTTATAAAGCTTAGTTTCTATAAACCACTTATGCACTCTTTCACTACTGCGAGTGAAACAATAAGCTGCCAATAATAAAAAAGGAAAGGCCGGCATCATCGGTATTACAGCACCTATAGCTCCTAAAATCAAACCGATAAAACCTATACTTAAATAAATCACCTTTTTTATATTCATATTCTTTCCTCCATTCTTTTTTCTAGACTTTTCTTAATATGTCGGATTACAATAACAGGATGATAAAAAATCATTCTAGGGCCAGAAAATTTCATAACTTTACGAATTTTTTCTCGCATATCTTTTCGATAACAAGGGTTTTTACAATTAGAACAAAAACTCTTTGTTTTCTTATAGGGGCAAGATTCGCTGCGCTTTTTTGCATAATCCAATAATTCTTTACAATCAGGGCACAATTCACTATATTTATGTTTTTTGTGGCAATACAGGCAAACTATTTGAGTAAGTATTTCTTTTTCTTGCTTAAGTTTCAAATTCATTAACTTATTCTCCCATAATCAACGGAATAAGCTTTATCAACAATGTTCATGGTCGATTTGCGGTGAGATACTAAAACCATAGTTTTTCCCATACTTTCTTCCTTCAAAGATCTTAAAATTATTGCCTCATTTAAACTGTCTAAATTAGAAGTGGGTTCATCCAACAGAAAGAATGAAGCATCATGAAGAAAAGCTCTCGCCAAACCCAATCGTTGTCTTTCTCCGCCAGACAAAGTATCGCCCAATTCTCCAACCTCAGTATCGTAGCCTTTGGGTAAAGAAATAATAAAGTCATGAACAGATGCTTTCTTACAAGCCTCTATAATTTCTTCATCCGTTGCATCCAACTTGGCAATACATAGATTGTTGCGTATAGAATCATGAAATAAATGGGTTTCTTGAGTAACAAATGATTCCATATCTCGCAAATTAGTCGTATTTATCTCATCTATATCCCTTTCACTTATAACAATACTCCCTTTTTGTACCTTCCAAAAACGCATAAAAAGCTTTAATAACGTGGACTTACCAGACCCAGAACGACCTACAATCCCTATAATTTGATTTTTAGGAATTTCAACATTAATATTATCTAAAATAATTTCTTCATCATAAGAAAAACTTACATTTTCCGCTCTAGCGCCCTGAAAATCTATAGATTTTTTTCCTATAACTTCTTCTACCAAAGGTTTTTCATCAAGAATATCCAACACGCGATTCCCTGCAGCAAAGGTATTTTGCAAGGTGCTCCCTAAGGCTGCTAAAGAAACTAAAGGCCCAAAAGAGCTCATCAGAGCCAAAGTAGTTATCAACACTCCTTCAAACCCAACTAAAACCGAAGATAATACCAACATGGCGAAATCGAAAAATAAAATAATCGTATTGGTAATAGCATTATTATAGCCAGCGTTACACTTTATCCCTTCCTCTTCACGAGAAAGAGCATCAGTTTGTTCAACCATTTCTTGAATTCGCTTTTCCCCATGTCTATATTGAATAATTTCCTGTAACCCTCGCAAGCTATCTAGAACAAAGGCAGAAAGTTGACCTGATTTTTGGCGAAAACGAATACTGTTATCTCCGCTTAATTTTGAAGTCATTAAAGGAACTACAACGCCTACGGTAATATAAGCAAATAACGCCAATATTCCCAATACGATATGAAAAGTACCAATAAAAAATACCATAACTCCAGAAAAAAGTAAGGCTATGCAAATAGGAGAAATCGTATGTGCATAAAAAACTTCTAAAAGTTCTATATCTGAGGTTATAACAGAAATAAGATCTCCTTTATCCTTGCCCTCCAATTTTGCCGGTGCCAATCTCCTTAAGGCACCAAATACCTTATCACGTATTAAAGCTAAAAGTTTAAAAGCAATAAAATGATTAAAATATTGCTCTCCATAGCGCAAAAATCCTCGAGCCAAAGCAAAAAGAATGAGAAAAATAAAAATTATGTTTAAAGATAAAGCCACTTCTATATCTAAAAAATTCAAAATAGCATATCCACCTAATATTGTAATAAAGCTTGCAAACAAATGGCCAACAAAACCCAAAATAATAGCCAAAAACATATAGCCCAATAAGGGACGCACAAGTCTTCCCATGCGAATCATAATTTGAAAGTCGCTTCGTTTCATGCTCTCTCTCCTCCTGTTCTATAGGATTCCAACTGCATTTGAGAATTCCATAGTTTAGAGTAAGTATCTTTATTTAAAAGCTCTTCATGTGTGCCCTTTTCTACCACAAAACCATCTTTCATTACATAAATTACATCGGCGTTTGTTACATTTGCCAGGCGATGAGAAATTAAAATAACAGTTTTTTTATCAGCAAGATTTTTAATTTGCTCCATAATACTGGTTTCGCTTTCTACATCAATATTTGACGTAGCTTCATCAAATATATATACATCACTATCATGAAGCAGGGCCCTAGCTAAAGCTAACCTTTGGCATTGACCACCTGATAAATTCGATGCTTTCTCATTTAATAAAGTATCCAGACCCTTCTCTTGACGCAAAAAATTTGCCAGCTGCATTCTCTCCAGCACTTCCCATAAAGCATCATCTTCAGCCTCAGGATTTGCCATTAATAAATTATCCCGCACAGTACCTTTAAAAAGATAAGACTGATGGCCAATGTAAGTGAAGGTCTTCATCAAGCATTCTTCTCGGATTTTAGACAGTTCCTTTCCACCAACACTAACGCTTCCCTGATAGCCTTGATTGCGCCCCATTAAAATAGAAGAGAGAGTAGATTTACCACAACCACTTTCTCCTATAATGGCAGTAAAGCTCCCTTCAGGAAAATCCATATCAATCCCTTTAATAATCTCTCTATCTTCTTCATAGGAAAATCGCAAATTTCGACATACTATATTGCAACATTGATTAATACTTTCTGTTTTTTCTTCCCCCTCAGGTAAGTCCAAAACACGAAAAATCTTATCCGATGCTGCCATTCCGTTCATAGCTATATGGAAAAAGCTTCCTAACATCCTCATAGGAAGGAAAAAATCCGCTGCCAGTAAAATAATAAGTACAGCTCCTCCAAGGTTAACTTTTCCATGTTGGAAACCTATTGTTGCTAAAACAACTCCAAGAGCCGCTCCCCCGTAAGCTATCAAATCCATAATAGAAATGGAATTTAATTGCATCTTCAAAACATTCATGGTTATTTTACGAAATCGTTCCGACTGTATATTCATTTGCTCATGTTTAAACTTATCTGATTGATATATTTTTGTGGTTGTCAAACCTTGTAAATTTTCAAGAAAAACATCACCAAGATTAGTATATTCTCCCCAGTATTTTCCCAAAAGCCTACTAGCCCATCTTTGAACTGCTGCTATAGTAATAGGAATTAAAGGAACACAAATTAAAAGTACAAATGCAGCAGGTAAACTAATAAAAGAAATAACAATAAATAAAGTTAAAGGTGCTAAAACAGCATAAAAAAGTTGAGGCAAATACTGACCGAAAAAAATTTCCAGCTGATCTACTCCTTCAACGGTTACTTGCACAAGTTCTGATGTGTTAACTTGTTGAGAATAAGAGGCTCCTAATTTCAATAATTTTTTATAAATCTTGAATCGCAAAGTTTTCTTTACAGCTTTAGAAGACATATAAACCATTCGACTGGAATATATATTACATATAAATCTAACCACAATAGCCATTGCCGCAATTAATGTGGCAAAAACCATTTTCCTTATATTAAAGCCACCCTCAAATAAGCTTTGAATTATGAAAGCAATGAT
>JAAZPT010000263.1 GCA_012797085.1 Christensenellaceae bacterium
TCCAAGAATTAAAGTTGATTGAAATTGTTGGTAATTATGGCCGCCCCAAAAACTCATTAGCCCCCCACGGTTACTAAGCCATTGGGCTAATAAAATCAAATTATCCCTATATTGAACTAAAGGCAAACTATCCTCAAGTTGCATCCATACTCCATAACCACTTCCTATAGCATCGCCCGTAAAAAGAAAATTATTTTTCTTTTCTAAAACTACTATACTACCAGGCGTGTGACCCGGAACCTTAAATATTTCTAAAACATTATTTCCGATATTTATCTCTGCGCCAGTTTGAACATCTTGTGTCTCATGTAGCTTTAGGTTTTTTCCTGCCATCATTGCTTTTAATGTTTTATCATGCATTTTAAATTCGTCATGACACATATAAACATCATCGAACTCATCCATATGATGAAAGTGATCAATATGCGCATGTGTAACGACTAGGGAAAGTGGTTTTTTAGTCAAGCTACGAATTGTGGGTAATATTTTTTTACCTGGACTTATTCCGGTATCTATTACAACGCTTTTATCTGTTCCTTCTATAACATAAAAACTAGAATCACCAGCATCAAGTATACTATAAGCGCCATCACCAATTTGTGTAATTCGAAAATCTTGTATAAAGATCACTCCTTTTAAAAATAAGTTACGTAACAATATTACTTTAATTATATAATAAATGTTTTAAAAATTCAATAATTATTATAATTGTACATGTTTAATAATATTATATTACAAAAAAAGCATTGATTAATTTAAACTTTACAATATATTTATATAATTTGGCAAAATAATTATTGACAAACACAAATATGAGTGGTAATATTAATGCATACAAGTTACGCAACAATATAACGTAACTAAATAAAAGATTAATAGGAGGATAGTTATGAAAAGGGTTTTAGCTATGATAATTGCTGTAATGCTAATATTAACACTAGGTGTTGGGGCAGCATCAGCAAAAACGATTAAAGCAACATTTGTTGGAATAATGCAGGGGGGCGCTGCATGGAGTATGGCTGAAAAAGGATTTTTGGATGCCTGCAAAGATTTGGGATGGGATGGGCAATATGTTGCTCCTGCTCAACCAAATGACGTTATGGTTATGCTTGAATTAGCGGAAACAGCAATAACAACAAAAAATGATGTATTGATTGGTACGTTTATTGATGTCGATGTATTTGGTGATACGCTAAAGCGCGCTAGAGAAGAAGGTATTTATGTTGCTACAACAAACGTTTATTTAGGTGAAGAATATCAAAACTTTTGGATAGGTACAGACCCTGAAGGCATGGGTATTGCTCAAGCTAAAACTTTAGCTGAGTTAGCTGGTGATAAAGAAGTAAAAGTTGTTTATTTACAAACCAGTGCAATTGCAACAACTCAAAATCAACAGTTTGCTGCTTTTACAGAGTATTTGAAAGATTTCCCCAATATTAGTGTGTTTGGTCAAGAGTATTGTGACAGCCAAGAAACCCTAGCTGCTGAAAAAATAGCCAACCTTGTAAAGGCAAATCCAGAAATAAATGCAGTTGTTTGTGCTGATGGTAATGGTGCAATTGGTACAGCTAATTATGTTGATGAAAATGATGTTGAAGAAGATTTCATATCTGTTGGAATTGATGATTCTGCAGTTCTTCTTAACTATGTGAAAAGCGGAGCCCTAGATTGTACAATAGCACAGGATTTCTATGCGATGGGCTATAAGAGTTGCACAATGATAAACGATATAATGAATGGAATAGAACATCCTTTCCACAATGACTCAGGTACAATAGTTATTATGCCTGATTATGTTGATACATATGCAGCAGAAAAGGGGATTGAGATTTCTAATTAAATTATTTTATATAATTAATTTATTAAAGATTCCATTTAAAAAGGGAACGGTTCTTTTAGGGAATCGTTTCCCTTTATTAATTTAAAAATAGAGAGGTGTAAAACCAATATGAAAAAAAATACAAATGAAAAAAATAATGTAATAAATATTACTAAAAATCTTATTTCCAGACCTGAAATGGGTGTTCTTATTCCGTTAATATTTCTTTTTATTGTAATTGGTTTTGTTAACCCTAATTTTTTTGCAATTAATAATTTAATTGATATTCTTAGGTCAGGTAGCTATACTTTTGTAATAGCAGCACCATTAACATTGTTAATGATAAGTGGAGGCATGGATTTAAGTATAGGTGCTACTACTGCCTTGGGTTGTGTTGTTTGTGCTTGGGGACTTGCTGATTTTAAAATAGGTATAACTCTTTCTATATTAATTGCGCTTTTTGCTGGAGCACTTGTGGGTATAATTAAAGCTACTTTAGTTGTTAAATTCAACTTACCGGCATTTATTATTACTCTTGCTTTAACTAAAATAGTTAATAGCTTTATATTAGTAACAACAGATGGTATTGCAGTTGCCAATCTTGGAAGTGATGCTTTTAAGGTTTTAGGGCAAGGAAAAACTGTTGGAGGAATACACTGGACAATTATTATTGCCATAATTATTGGTATAGGTATGCATATTTTATTAACTAAAACTCGCTATGGTAGGGAAGTTGCAGCTTGTGGTGGCAATAGAGAAACTGCAAAGCTTGCTGGTATAAATGTTGCAAAAACTCGTTATATAGTTGAAGTTTTAGTTTCGCTATTTTCAGCTTTTTGTGGA
>JAAZPT010000264.1 GCA_012797085.1 Christensenellaceae bacterium
CTTCACCATTACCTACAATTTTTTTTACCGGGCAACCCATATTGATATCAATATAAGTAAATTTATTCATATCTGCAATAAGCTTTGCCGCATCGGCACACACTTGAGTATTACTACCAAAAATTTGAGCTGAACAATTTTTTTCATTTTCGTTTACAAAAAGTAATTGCTTATAAGCCCCTCCATCCTTTGGTGCATTAAGCAACCCCATAGCACTCACCATTTCAGTAATGGTACTATTGGCCCCAAATTGAGAACAGATGCCTCTAAAAGGGGCATCTGTAAAACCGGCCATGGGGCCTAAAGCTAATATTAAATTATTTTTATAATTATGCTTCATTTTTTCCTTCATCAATTTGTATTGTGGCAAATTGAGCTAACCTGTTTAGGCAATTTGCATAGGGTTTTAACTCTATACTTTCATGATTAGTGGTATCGCATTCAGGCATAAGGGGAACTTTGCAGTTACAATCGTATTTTCCATCAAATCTAAAAACATTGGCTTTTATTAATTGAGAATTTTCGTCTACTAAGTTTGGTGTGGTTTCTAAGTCCAACGCTAAGTTTTCATAACATTTTTTCTTGGAATCTTGTGGATAAGCCATAATTATTGGTCCCTTAAACACCGCATAACTTCTTCTATAAAACTTATTTATTTTTATTGCTATAGGAAATTTAATATATATTTTATCGCCTTTTTTAAAATTTCTGCTTATTACATAATAAGAACCTGTAACCGCCGGTTGTGCAGCTTCTTTATTTACTGCAATTGTTGCCCCTGCTGTATAACCTGGAATTCTAATATATAAAGGAAAAGCCACTTCATCTTTTGTGTTTATGGTAATTTCCATATCCTCACCAAAAGGATAGTTTCCTTTTAATGTTAGCTGAACCGGTACACCATCAACATTATACAATACGGTGCTTTCAAAAGGGAATATAAGGGCAATACCTTTTCCATTCTTTTTAAGCCAAATTGTACTTCTTAAAGCATTAGCTGCATCAAGAAAGTTTTTATATTCCCTTAGTTTTTCATTTACATTAAAAAATTTACATGTGGTAACCTCAGCATATGGCCAAGGGCGAACTCTTTTACCTATATCACATTGATTTGTTGTTTGCATTATCTGAATTTTATTTTCATTAATATATGCAGGCAATAAATTACAAGCTATAGTTTCCATACGGTCAGCAACGCTTAAATCATCAGTTGCACAAAAAAGTGATTGTAAAGCAACAAAAAATTTGCTTGCTGCATTAATGTTTACAGGTATATTAGGGCAGCGTCCGGCCAGGTAATCATTTGCCGTATAGGCTCCATGTATTGTACCATGATATTTATCTAAAAGCTTAAGGCCTCTTAAAGCAGCCTCAGTAGTCCTTGCTAAACCTGAACATTTAAAGTTTAAAACTGCCGCTTTAACACAATCAGCAACTTTTTCACCATGGGCTAATTCATGCCTTTCAGCATAAAACTTAATTGTTGACTCGTTTTCGGGTGTGCCTTCAGGTACATTAGGGTTTGAAGGTTTTACAACCTCCATATTCTGTATAAAATTAACATAATTGGGCATTAAAGCATTAACTTCATTAGCTAAGTTTATTAAAAATTGCTTATGTATTAAATTATAAAGGGAGATACAATAACTAATTAGTTCTATACTCGCTTTTTCTGCAATAATTATTTTTTCTTCTGTATTTTCTTTAAAAATATTTTCATATATATCTTTGGTATAATTTGCAAGTTGTATAATTAAATCTTTACTTCTAATTCTTTTTGCTAAAAGAAGCGTTTTATCCAGCTGTTTTATACATGCAACAGGGTTTTCTAAAATGCTAACAGGTTCCACCCATTTATTACTGCCATCATTTGGCAAAAGCCATTGCCCATTAAGCATAGATATTTTACTATCTACAACATCATCATTGATTTTTGACGATAGGCTAATAACTTCATCCATTTTTTGCTTTAAAATACCATCCACTTTTAATGCATCTGGACGTAAAATATTGAGCATAGAAGTTGCAAACTTTGCCCTATTGTTTTCTATTTGCATAAGCTTTTATACACAGCCTTTCTAAAAATATAAAATTATTAAGCTACAGTAAAATTACTCCTTTTTCTTCACATGCATCTTGAGTTGCTTTATCCCATATGGAGCTTTGTACTTCACCAATATGCACATTACCTATAAGCAACATACATAACCTGGATTGACCTACGCCACCACCAATTGTTTGTGGCAACTCACCATTTAGAAGCATTTTATGGAAAGTGAGGTTTCGCCTATAGTTACAACCACTAATATTTAATTGCCTATCTAAACTTTCCTCATTTACCCTTATGCCCATGGAAGATATTTCTAATGCGCAATCTAATGCTTCATGGTAAAAGAGTATATCTCCATTTAATTCCCAATCATCATAGTCGGGAGCCCTGCCATCATGACGCTCATTATTAGAAAGTGTTTTACCTATTTGAGATATAAAAACTGTTTTATGTTTTTTAGTAATTTCATATTCCCTTTGTTTAGGGGTTAAGTTGGGATACATATCCAACAATTCTTGGCTTGTAACAAAAAATACTTCTTTTTTGATTTCAGTATC
>JAAZPT010000265.1 GCA_012797085.1 Christensenellaceae bacterium
ATAACTTTTTATTATGGCCTGTGTATTATCCTTGGAAGCATCGTCGTGTATCAGTATTTCATACTTAAAGTCAACTTCTTGCATTAAAAAGCCCTCTATTGTTTGGGCTAAATATTTTTCATGCATATATGTTGCACAACAAATGCTAACCATGGTATTCATACTAAAGCTCCTTTATTATAACATCACAAACCCTATCCACATCTTCATGGCTAAGGTCGGCATATAAAGGCAATGTTAGTATGGATTTTGACACATTGTAGGCAATGGGTGTGTTATCAGCAGTAAAATTATAGCAAGGGAAAGTATTTGTTAATGGGTAAAAATATCGTCTTGCATTTATTCCATTAAGCTTTAGTGCTTCAAAAACAACATCTCTATTTACGCTTTCAAAAAGTACAGGCATATAAGCATAGTTAGGCTTAACGTTTGCTTGGGGTTTGCATAACTTTATGCCTTGTTTTCCTCCAAGCCTTTGCATATAGTGATTATACAGCTCGCCTCTCGCTTCAATATTTTGATCTACATATTTTAAATTACATATACCCATAGCGGCCTGAAATTCGTTCATCTTAGCATTGCCGCCACTATAAACAACCTTGTCATGGCCGGGTATACCAAAGTTTTTTTCCAAATCAATTTTTTGTTTTAGCGCTTCATCTTTATAAGTAAGGGCTCCACCTTCTATTGTGTTAAACACCTTTGTTGCATGAAAACTAAACATTGAAACATCACCCATGTTTGCTACGCTAAGACCGTTTTTAAAAACACCGAAAGCATGGGCGGCATCATATATAAGTTTTAAATTGTATTTTTTAGCTAAAGCTTCTAATGCTTCATTGTCGGCCAAGTTGCCATAAACATGTATTGGCATTATGGCGCAGGTGTTTTTATTTATCAGGGCTTCAATTTTATTTACATCTATAGTGTAATAATCGGGCTCTATATCACAAAAAACGGGCTTTAAACCGCACCTGACTATTGCATGGGTTGTTGAGGCAAATGTATAGGGGCTTGTTATAACCTCACCATTTAAATCTAAAACTTTAAGTATGGCTTCTAAGGCTAAGTGGCCATTAGTAAAAAGGCTAATATGTTTAGTATCTAAATACTTCATCAGCTTGTTTTCAAGGGCATTATGTTTTTCACCCATGTTAGTGAGCCAATGGTTTGTCCATATTGATTTTATTTCTTCACAATACTCCTCAAAAGGGGGGATTGATGATTTTGCCACGTTAATAATTTCTTTAATAATAATGCACTCCAAACATAAAAAATTGCCTAAACATACTTTTATAGCTTGAATTATAGCAACAAGCCCATTTTATGTCAAGAAACAGGAAACACTATCATTTAAGGCTTTATAGGCCAATAAAATAAAATTAATTTCTAAAATAGTTCAATAAAAACCCTATGAAAACCATTGAATACTTGTAAAATGTTACAAAAACATTGCAGAACTTAATGTTTTTTGATAATATATACTATATTTTAATTAAAAGGAGGGACTTTGATGCCTGAGGATAAAAAGAAAAAAGTTGCAAATTCACCAAGTGTGAAAAATGCAAATCCAAATGCTGATTATAACTCCTATAATAATGCCTATGGAAGCAGGTACTATAAAAAACCGGTTTATAACAGCTATAACGACTATGATCCTTATAGGGATAATCGCTATAATGTGGAGGCATCTGCGAAACAGGAACCCAAACCCTATGAGTCACGTTATAAAGAATATAAAAACCCCTTTGAGCCCAAGGATAGGCGTAAAAAAAGCAAATTTAAACCTATACTTTATGGCTCAATAATAGCTTTTTGTACAATAGTTATAGCGATTTTAGCGTTTTTTATGATGCCTCAATTAGCTAATATATTGTGGAAAGACTTTGACAACTATGCCTTTGTAAGTGGACAAATAATAAAATATGATGCCAAAAACATATCTGAATTTAAACGCTATAAATCCTATATGGATAGGGATACCATATTCCCGGGTGTATATATAGATGGTGTGCATGTTGGGGATATGACCAGAGATCAAGCAGAACAAATGCTAATAAGAGGCGATGACGGTATAAGTAAAACATTTTCTGTAACCGTTAGTATAGGTGATAAAACTT
This sequence comes from Christensenellaceae bacterium, assembly GCA_012797085.1. GTDB lineage: Bacteria > Bacillota > Clostridia > Christensenellales > Aristaeellaceae > JAAZPT01. The sequence continues at coordinate 2,121 of JAAZPT010000265.1, forward strand.
GGGTTATAGACAGTAAAAATGTTGAAGTTACTCGCAATTTAGGCAATGTTATAGATAAGGCCATGTCAATAGGCAGGGCTAATACTACTGAAATATCCGGCACAAGAGTAACCCCTTTGCAACAGCGTTTTGATAAAGCTGTTAAGTTAAGGCAAGAAGGGGAAGTGCTGTATACTGATTGGACTTATAATCAAAACACGGTTAGAGAACTTACCGACAGTATTGTTGCTTATATAAACAGAAGCCCTATAAATTCTCAAATAGAAAGTTTTGATTTTATAAACAGGGAGTTTAAATTTACAGAGGATAGTCCCGGTATAGAAATTGACGGAGATGAACTTTTTAATAAGGTTAAAGAGCAAATTGATGTGTGGGCAAACGGAGCAGTGGTAAGTGTTGAACCCCAAATTGTCTTAGCCGATGTTCGCAAGGTTGATATGATGAATAACTTTAAAATGATATCGGCATATACTACAAATACCACAAGCGATAAGGACAGAAATAACAACATAGATTTGTCTTGCAGGGCGATAAACGGTACAGTTTTATTGCCGGGGCAACAATTCAGCTTTAATGATGTTGTCGGTAAAAGAACAATAGATAAGGGCTATAAAGAAGCCGGCGCCATTTCAAAGGGGCAAAGTATACAAGATATTGGTGGTGGAGTTTGTCAAGTTTCAACAACATTGTTTAATGCGGCTGCTCGTGCAGATTTACAAATTGTAAAGCGAAACAACCATGCATGGCCCATTACTTATATATCCATAGGGGAAGATGCTTCCGTAAACTGGCCTAATTTGGATTTGGTTTTTAAAAACGATAAGGATACTCCTGTATTTATTGTAATGTACTACAGCAAAAAGAAATGCTCCGCTGAAATATACGGCATGACATTGGGTGATGGTGTAAGTATAGACTTGGAAAGCAAAGTTATAAAAAAATCGGAACCACCATTGGAGCCGGCCTATGTTTTAAATACTTCTTTGCCAATAGGCACCGAAAAGGAAACTATAAAATCAAGAACGGGTTATATGGTTGATACCTATAAAGTTTGGTTTAAAAACGGCAAAGAAATAAAAAGGGAAAAATTGCACAGTACAACATATAAACCCTATCAAAGAACAATTGAATATAATGACGGATCTGCAAATTAAAAAACTCCTCTTAAGAGGAGTTTTTTGTTATTCGTTTATTATTTGTTTATTTCCTTTTTTCTATCAAAAACATAAAGTATGCAAGGCAATACTACAATTACAGCAATACAACTTAGTAGCGCTCCCCTGCCAACAAGGGTTGCCAACTCTGCAATACCTGATATCTGGGATATTAAACCGGCCAAGAAACCGCAAGCAGTTAGTACGCCTGCAGAGGTTAATATGGACTGTATGCTTATGTTTAGAGCATGAATTATACTTTCAGTTTTGTTTTTGTGCTTCCTTTCTGCTAAGTAGTTTGTTGTAAGCAATATGGCATAGTCTATTGTTGCGCCTAATTGTAGGCTTGAAACAACTATATATCCAATAAAAATTATTGGCATATTAGTAAAATAAGGTATTGCCATATTTACCCATATAGCACTCTGTATAACAAGTATAAGCAGTATGGGCAACAATAATTTTTTAAATGTAAGTGCAAGTATTATAAATATTGATACTACACATACAATGTTTACATATAGATAATCCTTTGAGGATACGTTTTTTATATCATAAGCCGCAGCACTTTCACCTAAAAGGTAAAAATTGTTATCATATTCAGTACCAACTATTTTTTTGATATCCTCTATAAGGGCAAAAGTTTCAGGGTTTTCGCCGGCATGTTTTAAATTTAGTATTATTCTGGAGTAATTGTCACTTATTAAATAATTTTTATAATCTTCAGGTATTAAGGCTAAAGGGAATGAAGGATTTATTGCTGCATAAAGGCCTTGTACGGAGCCAACTTCTTCGTGCTTTTTAAATTCGTTACTTATTTTATATTCCTTTTCCGGGGATGTGTTTGGTACTAAAATAACCAATGGCTCGTTTACACCAAAAATCTCATTAATTTTTACTGTATCCTTATATACTCTTGTTCCCGAACTGGCGGATAGAACACTACCACCATATAAAAACTCCGTTTTATTTTGCCCATAAAATGCGGGTACTACTAATATTAAAAATATTGCCAAAATAACAAACTTATTTTTTAATACTCCTTTACTAAAACCTTCCATTTTAAGAAATAAACGCTTGTGACGAGTTTTTTCTATTGATTTATTTAAAACAAGAATTATTGATGGTAAAAGTGTCAGGCAGGCTAATAGATTCAAAGCAACACCCTTTGCAAGCACAAAACCAATATCATAGCCTATTTTATATTTCATAATAACAAGGGATAACATGCCGGCAACAGTTGTTAAGCAACTTGCTAACAATGTTGAAAAGGATGCCTTAACAGCGGCAGTCATAGCATCTATTAAGTCTAAGCCGTTTTTCTTTTCTTCGGCAAACCTGTGTAACAAAAATATGGAGTAGTCCATAGAAATTGCAAACAGTAATATAACAAGGCATATTAAAGACATGAAAGATAAACTGCCGCTAATAGCACTTGTACCCAATGTAATTATTAGGGCTATAACCATTACGAATATTATAATTATAGGTTCCAACCAAGTATCCAACATTAAAAACAATATTAAAAAAAATACCGGTATTATTGCCAAGACTATATTAATAACATCGTCATATGAGCCGTTACGTGTAAAGTAAACATTTATTGCAGAACCCGATAAAAATGCATCTTCTCCAAGGGTGTCATATAGTTGTTTTACGGCATTGTTAGTTTTATTGGAGTAATCATCTTCATCAAAGGCAATTATATATCGTGCATAACCGTCTTTAAAATGCATTTTATTTATTTGTTCTTGGGTAAATGCGCCCAATTGTATAGCTTGTGTGTATTCATCAGTAAACACAACAGCGCTAACGCCATCAATGTTTAGTAGCTTTTGTTTTATTGCCAGGGCTTCATCAATATTATTTGCTTTTACCATAGCTTGAGCAGAACCGTTTAAGCCAAACTCGTTGCGCATTATGGCAACACCTTTACTTGTGTTGCTTTCGTTCGGCAAATATTTTGTTAAGTCATATTCTAATTTTAATTGTGAAGTTAAAAATGTGTTTAATATTGCTATTGCCAAAAAGAATATAATTATTGAACGTCTATGTTTAACAACAAATCTGGATAAAGCTTCCATAATTCACCTCTATATTAATTTTTAAAAACAAAATTATCACATATTCGAATATAAATAAAAAACTATATTATGTCAATTACATTAAAGCACTTATTGTTGTAAAAAATAGTAAAAAAGTATTGACAATAAATTATTTCATTGGTAGAATTAAGTTGTTAGTTATAACTAACTAATTCATGGATTAGGGGTGAAGGCTATGCCGTTGATAATGGCAGAAACAGGAAAGTGCTATACCGTAAAAGAAATACGCGGAGGTAAAGAGGCTAAGCACCGCTTAGAAAAATTAGGTTTTGTTGAAGGTGCAGCTATAGAAATAATTTCCCGCCAAGGCGGAAATACTATTGTTAAAGTGTTTGAATGTCGTGTGGCCATAGGGGCTGGCATGGCAACAAAAATTATTGTTTAGGAGGATTGCAATGACACTTGATAAGGTTAAACCCGGCGAAACGGTTAAGGTTGTTAAAATTAACAACACAGGTGCCATAAAACGTAGAATTATGGATATGGGGCTTACTAAAGGCGTGGAGGTTTACGTGCGTAAAGTCGCCCCTCTAGGTGACCCTATGGAGCTTACAGTAAGGGGTTATGAACTAAGCGTTCGCAAGGAAGATGCGGCTATGATAGAAGTAATACAAGGGGGTAAAAATTAATTATGAGTGATATTAAAATTGCCCTTGCGGGTAACCCGAATAGTGGTAAAACTACATTATTTAACATGCTTACAGGCTCAAAACAATATGTGGGAAACTGGCCTGGCGTAACAGTAGAAAAAAAGGAAGGAATGCTGAAGGGTTTTGATAATGTAATAATTCAAGATCTACCCGGAATATATTCTCTTTCGCCCTATAGCCTTGAAGAGGTTATTACACGTAATTACCTTATTGATGAACAACCGGATGCAATTTTAAATATAGTTGACGGTACCAATATTGAAAGAAATCTATATCTTACTACTCAACTTATAGAGTTGGGTATTCCTATTGTTGTTGCCGTTAATATGATGGATATTGTTCGCAAAACCGGTGATAAAATTAATGTTGAAAACCTTTCTAAGGCCTTAGGCTGTCCGGTTGTTGAAACATCTGCCCTTAAGGGCGATGGTGCAATGGAGGCTGCAAGGCGTACTGTCGCCGTTGCGAATAGTGGCGAAAATAAAAATATACCATGCCATTTTGAAGGCAGTGTAGAACATGCCATTGCACACATAGAAGAAAGCATTCAAAGCATTGTACCAAAGCACAGTGTACGCTGGTATGCAATTAAAATTTTTGAACGTGATGAAAAGGTTTTAGAGAAAATAAAATTAAGTCCTGAAGATAACAAGCATATTGAAGAGCATATTGTAGAGTGTGAGCGTGAAATGGATGATGATGCTGAAAGCATTATTATCGGTCAACGTTATGCTTATATTGCAAAGCTTATGGAGAAAACCGTTAAAAAATCCAACAAATATGCAGACGGTACAGTAAGCGATAAAATAGACAGGGTACTTACAAACAGGGTGCTTGCATTACCTATATTTTTTGCAGTAATGTATGTTGTTTACAAAATATCCATAGGTACAGTGGGTGACTGGTCTGTAGGCTTTATGGAAGGCTTATTTGAAAACATAGGTGAATTTGTAAGTGGGCTTATGGAAGGAAATGTAAGCCCGGTACTACAGGGTTTAATTGTTGATGGCGCTATAGGTGGTGTTGGCAGTGTATTAACCTTTGTGCCACAAATGATAATTTTATTTTTAATGCTTGCCTTCCTTGAGGAATGTGGCTATATGGCTCGTGTTGCATTTATTATGGATAGAATTTTTAGACGATTTGGTCTATCAGGTAAAAGTTTTATACCCATGCTAATTGGTTCCGGCTGTAGCGTACCCGGCATTATGGCGTCAAGAACCATAGAAAATGAACGCGATAGGCGTATGACTATTATGACAACAAGCTTTATACCATGTGGCGCAAAAATGCCAATTGTTGGCCTTATTGCCTCGGCGGTATTTGGAGGCAGTGCATTAATAGCTACAAGTGCATACTTCTTAGGAGTTGCAGCGGTAATAATAAGTGGCGTTATATTAAAGAAAACCAAGGCTTTTGCAGGGGAACCTGCCGAGTTTGTTATGGAGTTACCAAGCTACCACTGGCCCACAGTATCCGGTGTTTTAAGAAGCACATGGGAACGTGGATGGAGCTTTATAAAACGTGCTGGTACAATTATACTGTTATCCAGTATTGCAATATGGTTCTTATCCAGTTTCGGCTTTGGCGAAGAAGGTTTTGGTTTAGTTGAGGATATGAATGAATCTGTCCTTGCTAAACTTGGCGGCTCATTAAAATGGATATTTACTCCCTTGGGCTTTGGCAATTGGGAGGCTGTTGTGGCAACGGTTATGGGTTTAGTTGCAAAAGAAGAGGTTGTTAATGTGTTCGGTGTACTTTCAGCTGTTGGTGAAGGTGCTATGGATATACTCGAGGCCGGGGGCGCAGAGGCTATAGAAGGCTTAAAACCCATAGGCGAGCAGTTCTTTAACGGTAGTGGATTATCAGCTTATTCTTTCTTAATATTTAACTTGTTCTGTGCTCCTTGTTTTGCAGCGATAGGTGCAATAAGGAGAGAAATGAACAATGCAAAATGGACAGTAGGCGCAATAGTTTATATGACAGTACTTGCGTGGGTATCTTCTTTCGTATTTTATAACTTGGGTTTGGTAATAAGAGGAGGGGCCTTCGGTATAAATGCAATAATTGCCATAGTAATAGTGGTTATTGGGGCATACTTATTGTTTAGACCTAATCCCTATAAAAACGAAAAAATAAGTATAAAATATGGTGATCAATAATGGGAGATATTATAGTAATTGCAATGCTTGCAGTAGCAACGTTCTTTGCTGCAAGGTCTGTAATTAAAAATAAGGGTAAGTGCTCCGGCTGTAGTGCAAAAAATAGTTGTAGTGCTTGCAATAACAATAAAAATAGTATAGAATTTATTAATAAAATATAATATGGGGTGAAGGCAATGTATATTAAAGAGTCTGCACAGGACTATGTTGAGGCTGTACTTATAATAGAAAAACAAAAAGGATTTG
>JAAZPT010000266.1 GCA_012797085.1 Christensenellaceae bacterium
AAACGGGTTTTCCTTTAGATAAAATCAATTTTATTTTGTTTAGGCGAAAACAGGAAAAACAATTGCGTGTATTATCAAAGTGCCTAAGTAACTTACAAGTTATATGTAATGGTCAAGCAGCCTATATGTATATTACAAGGGAAGAACTTGCAGAACTTGATGCAAATAGTGAACATATAAATAATATTGTTAATTATGCAAAAGAAATAGAAGGTGTAAAAATAGCTTTTTTGTTACATCAAACAATAGATGGAACAATTAGGGCAAACCTTAGAAGTGAATCCCCTTATCGTGTTGATAAAATAGCAGAATCTCATGGGGGTGGTGGGCATGCATTTGCGAGTGGTTGTTTTATGGGAAAAGATATGGAACTGGCAATTAAAGAGCTAACATTGGATTTGGAAAATGAAATTAATAACAATAATATATGAAACAAATATTTAATGGATTTTTAAATATAAACAAACCACCGGGAATTAGTTCGTCTCAAGTTGTTGGTGCTGTTAAAAAATATTTAAACACAAGCAAAGTTGGGCATGCAGGTACATTAGACCCTCTTGCAAGTGGAGTGCTACCAATAATGCTTGGAAGAGCAACAAAGCTGTTTGATTATTTGCAATATAAAGATAAAACTTATATTGCTGAAGTTTTCTTTGGCAAAACTACCAATACATTAGATAGCGATGGAGAAGTGATTGCGAAATCAAACAATATTCCTTCTGATTTTCAAATTGATGCAGTTTTATCTCAATTTTTAGGCAAGCAAAATCAAATACCACCAATATATTCAGCTTTAAAGTATGAAGGTAAACGACTTTATCAAATGGCAAGAGAAGGAAATGAAATTGAAATAAAACCACGAAGCACTGAAATATTTGAATTGGAAAAGCTCAGCAATATATCAAATAATAAATGTAGAATACTTATTCGTGCTAAATCCGGTTTTTACGTAAGATCTTTTTGTCGTGATTTAGGTAAAGCTTTAGACACTTGTGCATATATGAGCTTTTTACTTAGAACCAATACCGGTAATTTTAATATTAAAAATACAATAAGTATTGAAAATCTTGTCGAATACGCTGGCGATATAAATGATTATATTTTACCTATGGATTTTCCATTAAAACATTTAAAAGAAATACATTTAGATAAAAATTTTTCAAAAGCAATAAAAAATGGAGTTTCAATAAGTACAAAATACTTTGAATATAATTCGATAAATAATAATGATATATTTAGGGTTTATTGTAATAATGAATTTATTGGTTTGGGTAAAATAAAAGAATCAATGTTAAAAATTGAAACATTACTATCAATATAAGGATTTAAAAATGAAAATTTACTTAGGTTTAACAAAAATAAAAGGGCCTACAATACTGGTATTAGGCATGTTTGATGGAATACATATTGGACATAGAAGACTTATTAATGAAGCTGTTAAACTTTCTGAAAATGAGCTTTCACCGGTAATATTATGCACATTTAATAAAAGGCCTGTTGAGGTTTTAAAACCAGATATTCAGCCGGATAGATTAACAACAACGGCACAAAGGGCCAGGGAAGTGGCAAGTTTGGGTGTTAATGCTATGTGTATTATGAAATTTGATAAAGAGATGGCCAATCAAGAACCTGAATATTTTATTGAAAACCTTGTTAAAACCCTTAATGCTGAGCATATATTTGTTGGTTACAATTACACCTTTGGAAAAGGGGGTAGGGGTAACGGAGAACTGCTTAAACAATTAGGTGTAAAATATGGATTTAAAACTCATGTAAAATCCAGGGTAAGTGATCATGGCGAGACAGTTTCATCTACAAGAATCAGAAGTCTAATAAAAAATGGTAATGTTGCTAGGGCTAACGAACTGCTACAATATACTTATGCTATGCCTGTTAAGTTTTTAAAAAAACAAGCAAATGAATTTCATTTTGAATATTTAGCACGTAAAATTATACCTAAATATGGTGCATATAAATGTATATTAACAGTTAATAATATTAATGGAATTAATGACTATGAAGTAATAAATTTAGTGCAAAATAAAAAATGCATTGCTCTTTTTGCTCAAGATGAATTATTACCTTGTATCACCGAGGATTCAAAAATAGCTTTGCATTATATTGATAAATTAAATATTAAACGCTAAATCTATGATTACGGTTTGGTCCCCGTATAATATCTCCTTTATTTACTTTAAAGGGGAATTTTAAATAAACAGTCTCATTTGCAACACTGTAAGTATCAACTAAACTGCCATCTTTTTCCAACTTTATATATTCAGGAGAATAATCGTATATTCCATCAGGAGATACTACTTCAAGTTTATCTCCAACAAAAAATCTGTTTTTTAATGTTACAGCAGCTTCTTCATTGGCAAGGGCTGCTGTATTTATTTTACCCACATATTCCATACTTTGCATTACGCCTTTTGCACCCGCCGGAGGCTCAGGGTTACCATAATAAAATCCGGTGTTCGTTGCTCTGTGTCCAACCTTGTCTAGCTCTAACATTAACAAAGGTAACAGATTATTAAATTTTTCTTCACTTTCATATAATGCATCCAGTGCCTTTCTATAAGCGGCTACCACCGTTGCAACATAATATTCGTTTTTCATTCTTCCTTCAATTTTTAAGCTACTTAAACCGGAATTTACTAAGTCTGGCAAGTAGGGCAGCATGCACATATCATAACTGGATAATAAATATGTTCCGTTTTCATCTTCATATATAGGAATTTCTTCCCCGGGACGCTTAGCCTCAACCAATGAATATTTCCAACGACAACTTTGAGCACATTCACCTTGATTGCCTCCTCTACCTGTTAAGGCATTGCTTAATAAGCACCTGCCGGAATATGCCATGCACATAGCACCATGTACAAAGGCTTCAAGTTGAAGTTTTTCAGGCAAAGTCTTTCTCATTTCTTTTATTTGTTCTAAAGTAAGTTCTCTTGCAAGTATTATTCTTTCAACATTAAAAGCTTCATGATAAAATAAAGCTGCTTCAGAATTTAATACATTTGCTTGTGTACTTACATGTAAAGGTAATTGGGGGATGTTTTTA
>JAAZPT010000267.1 GCA_012797085.1 Christensenellaceae bacterium
TCTTTTTTTCCTGTTTGAATGTTTTCCCTTATAGTGCCTGAAAACAAAAAGCTGCTTTGGGGAACAAATGTAAGTATTTGGCCTATTTCTTCCCTTGAAAGGCTTTGAACGTTTTTGCCGTTCAGGCAAATTTGTCCATGATAGGCATCATAATCCCGCAACAGCAGCTTTAAAATAGTGGATTTTCCGCTGCCCGTTGAACCTATAATTGCCTTTGTTTCTCCTTTCTTCAAAGTAAAGCTGAGGTTTTTTAATGCTGCCACACGGGAGCCGGGATAGTAAAAATCTATATCTCTAAAGCTTATTCCTTTCCCCTTGAATTCGGAATCATCCTCTTTTATCTTCAAAAGCTCCTCTGTAGATAAAACTTCATTTATTCTATCTATTGAAACCTTTGACCTGGGTATAATAGTTATAATGGAGGCGAATTGTTGAATATTGCTTAAACTTATTGTAGCGTATTCAATTAAGCCTATTAAAACACCCAGCTTAATAGTGCCTGTTTGGGCACGCCCGCCGCCGATAAATAAAATAACTAAAATTAGAATATTTGTAAGCAATAAAATTAACGGGCTTAACAACATCATTGTGGATTCGGACTTTATATTTGCATCTCGGGCTTCTTCCGTTGCCTTTTCAAATTGTTTTACCACGTAATCGGATTTGTTAAAGGCCCTTATAACTCTAATTCCCCTTATGTTTTCCCTAAATAGTTGATTAATATGGTCTATAGAAGTTCTTATGCGGGAATATTGCGGGAGTGCCCTTGTTGTTAAAAACAAGCCCAAAAACAATATTGCCGGAATTATTATCAATATAATAGCGGCCAATTTAGCATCGAGGGAAAATGATACCACCAATGCTCCGATAACTGTAATTGTCAGGGTAAAAATTTTCCGTAAAGAAAGGTCTATAAAGTTTGAAACCTGTTTAACATCGTTTACCGTTCTTGTAATTAATGTGGAGTTTGAAAAACCTGTTCTTGTTTCCTTGGACCAATCTACAATTTTTTCAAACAAATCCGCCCTTAGATCCCTTGATATTCCAGCAGTAACATGTGTAAGAAAATATATGGAAATCAACAAGGAGGCTATATTTAAAACCGTTGCAAGCAACATAAGCAAGCCCTTGTTAACAATGGTGTTCATGTCCTTCATCATAATTCCGAAGTCCACTATATCCACCATTAAGCGTGGTATCCAAAGCTGTGCAAATACCCAAATGCTTGCAAATAAAAGCTGAGCTATAATTAATTTTGTATATTTTTTTGAATATTTTATTAGCATGACTTTCACCTGTTATATTTTAATTCTTAAAGAATGCTTTAAGCAAAACAATGATAGCATATTTCAAAGGCTTATTGCAATAAAGCATAAAATGTAGTAGAAAAGGGAGATTTTTGATTTAAATTATAGATAAAAAAATAAAAAGGCTTAGTAATAATACTAAACCTTTTTATTTTTTAAATATATCATAAAAATTATCAGGTTATGCAGCGAATTAATCTTTCTCTATCCAGATTGAGTGGTTTATTATATATTTATAAGTTTTTTATAACTTTATAAACCCCTATGCCTCACAAACAAGTACTTTTTTATACCTATTTACAAACATTGCGGAAATTCCAACTATGCAAACTAACAATATAGCAATTTGTATAAAGCTCAAGTTGAATTCCAAACCTTCACTATAATTGTTCAACATATTAGTAATTATACCTGTATATAGAAAATTTGAAATTTTGCCCAATGTATCGTTTAATGTGCTTAATGTGGGTACCAATGATAAAACCATTATAAAGGGCATCATCAAGTTATTGGCATTCACTTGAGATTTTGCAATTATGCCTATCAATAAGCCCAACATGCAGCTAATTAGTGAAGATATTATTGTTAAAAATGAAAACATGGCCATATCAATAGTAGCTGTGTTTACACCGCTTACAAATATTACTATGTAGTTTACAACTACGCTTACTAAAAAGGGCCAAAATATACTGCCTATAAAGAACTGTAAACCGTTTACGGATGATGTCATAAGGGATCTTAATGTGTGCTTCTCCTTATCCTCAGCCAAGGGTAAGGCGGACATCATAATTGCTCCCAAGCCCAAGTTGAAGGATATGCCGAAGTTTAATACATACGTTAGTATGGGACTGTTATCGCCTTCTACCATGTCGGAGTATAAAAATTTCATAAAAACGGTTATAGCAACGGACATAAGAGGTCCTGTCAAGGCGGCGGTGTTGCCGATAAGCATTTTAGCCTTCAGCTTTATAATAGCAAAGGTTTTTTGCCAAAAATTTAAAAATTTATTGTTCATATATAGCTCCTATCAGGCAAGGGAATTGCCGGTTACTTTAATAAATACATCCTCCAATGTTGGCTCGCAGGAATGTATTGTTTCCACATCGTTGTTTAAAAACATTTGGTATAGCTTGTCATAATTAGCCTTCGAGGCTTCAAGTTCGAATTCTTCACCCTTAGTAGTTCTTACTTTAAAGCTTTTATCCTGATTGTGGCGAAGGCATATTTCTTTAGGACTGCCCATCTCAACTATTTTGCCCCTATCCAGCAAGGCGAGCTCATCACAAAGCTTTGTAGCCTCTTCCATATTATGGGTTGTGAGGAATATTGATGTGCCTTTGTTTTTAAGTTCTAAAAACAAGTTATGAATTTCCTTTGCTGTTGTGGGGTCCAAGCCGCTTGTGGGTTCATCCAAAAATAGCAGTTTAGGCTCGTGCAATATTGCCCTTGCCAAAACCAAACGCTGTTTTTGCCCCTTGGAAAGTTTTCCGGCCAATTGTTTTTTTCTATCCAAAAGCCCTACTTTATCAAGGTAATAATCTATTTTGTTTTTAGCCACCCTTAATATATCGGCAAATACGGCTAAATTATCATAAACGTTAAGACGTTCATATACTCCGCTTCTATCTGATACTATACCGATTTGTTCATAAATTTGCTGATCTATGTTTTGGGAGTTTTTGCCTAAAACAAAACTATCTCCTGAGCTGGGTTTTAATTGCCCTGTAACAATGTTTATTGTAGTTGTTTTGCCGGAACCGCTGGGGCCCAAAAATCCGAATATTGTGCCCTTATCTATGGTAAAACTGATATTATTGAGCGCGACAATTTTTCCAAAATTCTTACTTAGATTTTTTAACTCTAATAACATAATAACCCCCTAATAAATATAAATTTATATAAAGTATAACAACAAAAAAAGATATTTTTATAAAATGGAAACTATGTTTAAAAAATCACCGATTAAATAAATTGAATTTTCAAATAAACACAAAAAAGGAAACTATAGTTTCCTTTTTTATGGTAAATTTATTTTGTTTTTTGTATAATTAATCAGAGGTGGTATTTTATGAAGGATGATTATGGCATAACTTTTAAAAATATAAGGCAAAAAAAGGGCTTTAAAGCAAAAGAAGTTGCGGAAGGCATTGTGTCCGTGCAATTTTTAAGGCGCTTTGAAAAGGGCGATGCGGATATTCGCTTAAGCAATTTTTGCGAGTTGCTTAAAAAAATAAACATGAGCTTTGAAGAGTTTATGTACATATATAATGAAGAAACCTTGGATAGAGCCTTGGATGATTTTGATGCAGCACTGGATAAGGTTGTGTTGAATGGCGACAATATTTTGCTTTTGAATATGATGGAAAATTTTGAGCAAAGCTATAAAAAAACAGGCGAGATAAGGTACCTACATTTCAGTATAATTTGTAAAATATATTATAATCGTGATTTTAATGCAAACTTTAAAATAGATAAAGAGGCAATTTTAAGCTATTTTGACAGATGTGAAACTTGGACGGAATATGAGTATTTTATTGCTAACCATGTTTGTCAAATTTTTGATATGAATTATTTGTATACTTTAACCCTGATGGCATTGGATAATAAAACGGGAAACAGGAAAATAAACAACTTTACCCTTGATTTTTGTTTTCATGCCACTTCGGCTTTAGTAAATAATGATAGGGACGATTATGCTAAAAACATAATAGACCATTATTATAACAACAAAAAAATAAAAAAAGACCTGCCTCACTTAAGCTTTAATGTTGCTATGCGCTTTTTGGAGGGCATATTGATGGTAAAAAAAGGGGAAGCCGAAGGCCATAAAATTTGCAATGATATTATTAATTTTTATAATAATACCATTGACTATAAGGGCTATGCCAACAATATAAACAAATATTATGTTAAGGTTGCCTCAAAATAAAAAAACCAAGCTAAGCTTGGTTTTTTTGGTGCGGAAAACAGGACTTGAACCTGCACGAGCTTGCGCCCATTAGAACCTGAATCTAACGCGTATGCCAATTTCGCCATTTCCGCAAAAATAATAAAAAGGGTAAATAAATGCCGTGCATACACACGGCTTTTATTTTTGGTGGGCAAGGGTGGATTCGAACCACCGAAGTCTGTGACGGCAGATTTACAGTCTGCTCCCTTTGGCCGCTCGGGAACTTACCCATAATGTAGTGGAGCCGGCAATAGGACTCGAACCTACGACCTGCTGATTACAAATCAGCTGCTCTACCAACTGAGCTATGCCGGCTTGTATGGCGACCCGGAAGGGGCTCGAACCCTCGACCTCCAGCGTGACAGGCTGGCATTCTAACCAACTGAACTACCGGGCCATAAAAGTGGTGGGCCTTCAGGGACTCGAACCCCGGACAAACCGGTTATGAGCCGGTTGCTCTAACCAACTGAGCTAAAGGCCCGCAATGCCTTGGAAGGCAAATGCGAAAAAAGTGGTGACTCCTACGGGAATCGAACCCGTGTTACCGCCGTGAAAGGGCGATGTCTTAACCGCTTGACCAAGGAGCCGTTATTTGCGCATCATGGTCGGGGTGAGAGGATTCGAACCTCCGGCCCCATGCTCCCAAAGCACGTGCGCTACCAGACTGCGCTACACCCCGCAATGCGTTGCGTTGCATAATACAAGCGACAAAGCTAATAATACATTAAATTTAAAGCTTTGTCAACAGTTTTTTTGAATATTTTTATAAAAAAATTATTTTAATTTATGCTAAAAAGGGCTAAGCTTAAGGCATTAAGCAAAAATAAGCCTTTAAGGCTGTACTGCACCACTAAATTTGTTAACAAATTATTTTGCTTAAAAATAATTAAGTAAAAATAAACATTATTGCTTTTGTTAATACCTTAAATAAAATATGTTATAATATATTTAAACAGTTTGAAGGAGGCGTTTATGAAAAAAGCAACGGCTATTGTTTTCAGTCCAACAAAATCCACATTAAAAATTGCAAACTTAGTTCTTAATAGGCTTGGTTTGCCTGTTGAAACCATAGATATTACTCCTTATAAAAACAGAAGTTTTAGCTATGATTTTAAAACGGAAGATATTACAGTTTTTGCCGTACCCGTATATGGTGGAAGAGTACCGAAGCCGGCCATGGAAACCATTAAAAACATAAAGGGGAATTATACTCCGGCAATATTAGTTGCGGTATATGGCAATAGAGCCTATGATGATGCCCTTTTAGAGCTTAAAAACATCCTTGTTGAAAACGGCTTTGTGCCTATTGCGGCCGGTGCCTTTGTAGCAAAACACAGCATTATGAAGATAGCAAAGGGAAGGCCCAATAATGAGGATATAGCGGAAATTGAATTTTTTGCTGATAAGGCCTTAGACAGTATTCAAGGTGAAAAAATTGAAAAAATCAGTCCTGTAGATGTACCCGGTAATTTCCCCTATGTTGAGCCGGGTGGAAAAACCCCTACACCCCTTACAAATAAAGACTGCATAAAATGCGGTGCTTGTTCAAGGTTTTGCCCCGTAGGAGCCATATCCAAAAAAAGCCCGAATAAAACAGATTATGAGCTTTGCATAGGCTGCATGGCCTGTATAAAAATATGCCCCAATAAAGCAAGGCACTTGGATAAGGAAAAATTAAAACCGGTCAAAAACAAATTCAAGGAAATGTATGCAGAGCCAAGGGCTCCGGAATGTTTTTATATTTGATTATATGCGCCATAAGGCGTATTTTTTTATTTAAAAATGGCATAAAAAAGCCGGTTATAGCCAACCCCCAGCTATAACCAGCCCTAAACGGAGGGTAAAGTGAGTATTCTTTACCATAAACAAATAATAGCATGTAATATTTACTTTTTCAATATTAAACTTGTATTTTATATGTTGTTTTTATACTAAATAAACAGTATTAATCAATTTCTAAGATGGCGGTTTATTATAATAGTTTTGTTAACAATTGTTTTACTTATTGTACAACCACCGGTGTTTTACTATCAACATACATTAGGGGAAGTGTGATTGTTGCGCCCAGAGTGCTTGTATAACTATAAGAGCCTTGGGCAGTACAGTAAACGGTAATATCATCATCCTCAATAATATTAAAGCCGGGATTAAAGGGCAAAACCACATAAACAACATCGTCATAACGTCTGCGTGTGCCAACGCGTAATTGGTAGCCATCGTCGTCAGGTAAAACTTGCAAAACACGACCTTTTATCAAGTACTTTTCACCTATAAAATCGTCAGGATTACGGAAATATGTTTTAAATTTAAATGTGCCGTATATCTTTTTTAAGTCCTTTGCTGATAAGGTTTCAGCCTCTTTAACACTATCGCTTAGTAAAAGCTCTACAATATTAAACTTGGCCTTAATATTTTTATATGTACTGTTTTCAATGCCCTTGTTTTTATTTAACCTGTCCAAGCTGCTGTTTAGTATATAAAGTAAGTCTTCATTGCTATAATCTTTAATGTTGCTGTCAAATTCTTCTTTGTTAAATTGAGCTTTTGGAGCATCTGTCGCTTTTTCACAAAGCCCAAATGTGGGCAAAAGTAAGCAAAATACCATTATTAGTGTAATTAGTTTTTTCATTTTTTAAATCTCCTTATTTAATATCCTCAAGACTTGTGCTTGTGTTTTCCTTAAGTATCTTGTTTAAGTATACCTTTGCAATTATTTTACTTTGCGTAATAAACATTACCTCTGCTGCACACTCATCGCCCATCATGTCATAAAGCTTACCGGCGCTTATTGTGCCTCTGGCAACGGTTCTTGGGCTGTTTGCAACATGGCCCACACAACCGATAATTGGTAATATCACCTGTATTGACTCGGCATCATATTTGTTTGAAGGCTCTTTTTTTAACCTTACCAAACTGCCGATATCAAAGGGCTTTATGTCAAAATAATATTGCACCCCTGTAATACTAATAAACACATCTTTGTTGCTCATATAAATCCTCCTCATATTCACTCATATAATCGTAAACGGTTTTTTTATGTTTGGGTTTTTGGTATTTTGTTTTTACTAATTTCTCCTTGTTGCTTGGTTTTGCAAACTTTTCTTTTTTATATTTGGGCCTTCTATAAGGTGTTTGAGTTTTTGTATAAAATACTTCTTGCAAGCAATCAAAGTTGATAAAATTCAGCTTGCTTGATTGTATATAATACTTTGCGTTGTGTATACTTGTGCTGTGGGCGGTAATAACAACGCTTTTTTCAGGGTTAAACTTATCTTGACCTACAACAATTCTATAATGCTCATCATTTATTGACTTTACATAGCATTGTGCCTGCTGCGATTTGTGGGACATAACTACAAAATCCGGATTAATAAGCACTTCTTTAATAATTTCCACAGTAACTTCTTCATGTTTTTCCAAAATATGCCCGTACCAATTACTTTGTGTTATCCATACTTCATTGTTCAGCTTAGCTTTTAATTTTATGCCAAAATCTTTTTTATAATTTGAGTAATATAAAGGAATTTTAACATAAGCTTCCACAACAACACCCCCTTCATGGTTTAATTATAACAATTTAGGTGTACTATAAAACGGACTGTGTTTTAAAATATTAAAAAAACAAATTCAAAAAAACCTTGTGAGTAATTTCACAAGGTTTTTTATGTAAAGTTTTAATTGCTATTATATCTGTTTAATATTGATTTGCTTAAAGCCAAAAAATCATTCCTTAAGCTTTCGGGTGCGATAATTTCCGCCTTATCACCAAATTGAAACATCCAACCTAAAAATACGGGGCTTGATTGTATTTCTACATATACATCAAAGGTATCACCGTTGTTTATAAGGTGAACATCCGAGCCGAATTTATCCAATACTACATTAACTTGGCTGTTATCAAAGCGTAAATGGGCTTTTACAATATCACCGCTATACATACCAAAGGATTGTTTGCTGCGCACAGCCGTATTAAAATGTTTTTTATCATAATTATCGGCATTTTCATTGCTAACAACAACATCGCTCATACGGTCTATTCTATAGTTGGCATAGCCGTCATATTTTGGGGAATAGGCAATTAAATAATACTTATCATTATTCCAGCATAGGCTGACGGGTGTAGTTTCATAAGTTGCTCCGTTTTTTCGGTAAACCCTTTGCTTTTGCGGGTTATAGTCGAAGTATTTGAACATTACTTTTTTGCCCTGGTTTATGGCGGTATTAAGCCTATCCACACTATAATAAATAGTTTCGTTAAGAGTTTTTGGCTGATCGCTTATAAAACTTTGACGCTTTAAGCTTTTAGCTTGGTTTTTGCTCACAAGGTTTAATAATTTTTTGCTTAATATTCGGCTTTTTTTAACAGTAATAAAACGCGAGCTTTGTACTGCATCAAGCAAAAGTTTAAGCTCCGGAATTTCAAAATCCCTTGATGCCACATAATAACCTACACCCTTGCTTTTATGCATTTCAATATCTATACCGAAGGCTTTAAGTAGGGCAATGTCGGAATATATGGATTTTCTTTCAGCTTTTATATTATAAAAACTAAGCTTTTCAATTATTTGGGCAAGGCTTATAGGGCTGTCCTCGTCGGTATTTTCTAAGAATATCTTCATTATATATAAAAGCTTCATTTTTTGGTTTGAAAAGTTTGACATATTACCTCGCTTATTTTTAAATTTCCCTTACATGCATATTGCCAAATAAGCTTCTGCCTTTATCGTGCAGGGCATAGCTTACCATGCCGTATTTTATATTGCTGTCATTGGCATATAAAAGCTTGTTGCCGTTTATACCAAGCTCAATATAATCCCCTTTTGCTGTTAAATTAAGCTTATATTCCTTGTTGTGCTCCCAGGGGAAATTACAGCTTTTAAGCAAAATATCTTTGCCCTTTAAGCGCTTTATTATTGCAATGGTATCTTTACCGCTAAAGCCTGCATAATAGCCCCTTTGAGCTCCTTGTACCCTTACACCAATTAAATGACTTAAACCATGCTTGGGCTCTATTGAGCCCTCAAGGCTTATATCCTTGCTAAAGTAATTGCCTGTATAGGCCTCGCAATAATCTACACATAGGCCTTGCATTTTACCTTTTATAAGTTCCCAAGCTCCTAAATTGTGGGAGAAGGGTAGTATGCTGTCAAATTCCCTTTGGCTTTTTGATATGTCAATAGTATAATCGGCCTTGCCAAAGGCTTTAAAACTGTTTATTTTAATGCTGGCAAAATCGGCAATGTTTCTGTAGGATAGGCTGTCCATTGCAAAGCCTATTTCATCAACTATACCACCATCAACATCGGGTATTTTAATGGCGACATCTATATTATCATCGCTTTTGTCAAGTATAATTGGCTCACCGAATATATTTTTTTTGGAAAAGCTTTCCCTAAGGTAAGGACTTATTAAAAGCCTATCCCCTTGTTGTTTGTTATAGCTTATATTAAAAACGGCTTCCATGCCAGGGTAGACTGTGGGCGAAAAAACGGGCATATATCTGTCGTCGCTAAAATCTTCCCTTCGCCAAAAAGGCTTATAATAAAGCTTTGCGCCCATGTTTTCATAGGCCTCGTTTATTATAATTGTAGGCTTTGATGTATAGCCCATGGAATAATAGGGGTTATTGCACTCAAATATGAGCCCATGGGTAGAGCCGGGGAGGGCAAAATCAAAGTCGATTTCTCCATCAACAAAGTTTTTTTCAACATCAAAACCGCTCAACCTGTTTGATATATAAGCTAATCTCTTTATATAGCTTGGTATATCCAATATATTTAAATAACCGGATAGACCCGATAAAACAATTTCATCGTTTATAGGCGCTCTATAATATTCGGGGATACCCTTCAAGCCACAGACCACACCTAATATTGTGCCTACATTGCTGGCATTGCAGTCCGTATCCCAGGCGCACATTGTTGCAATTTCTATTGTTTTGGCAAAATCACCCTCGCCATACAGCAAAGCCAAAACACAAGCTCCTGCATTAGGTATTATATGGCAGTTGCCGGGGTATTTGTCATAGCCCCAATTTTGCTCCAACATAAGCCTGCAAGCACGCCAATTTTGGGGATTTTCCTTGTAAAAATCCCATACGGCCATGGCAACGGCATAGTAAAGGCTATCCTCAGGAATAAAGGAAAGGGCGCATTCTATCCAATGCTCGGGATTGCTGTTTTCAAAGGCGTCCTCTATACAGGCGGCCATAAACATGGCGCCGTTCAGCCCTTCGCCGTCATGACTTACGGAAGCGGCAATTCTTGCATATTCTGTCGCCTTTTCAGGTTTACCCGGCCATATTAAACCCCATGTATCAATAAATATCTGACCGCCTATTTGTTCGGATATTGTTTTGCCGTTAACCTCACAACTGCCCGATAAAGGAGCTTTTATGCCGTTTTTAAGGTTTATATAAGCTGTATGTTCTGTGGATTTTCCGTAACCGCCCCACCAATACAACCCTACTCCTTCACGGGCATAGTTTAGCCATGCTTCGGCCACATCCTCCGGAGTAGGCTTTTGTATGCCGTTATCGTCCAATGCACGTAGGAACAGCACGGGACCGTTGGAGTCATCATCAGCGGCAAAGTGCTTATAATCCTTTGTATAGCCCTTTATATCCCCATAAACATTTTTAATTCTGTCATAGGTCCAAAACTCGGGATCCAAGGGAGCGCCAAGGCGTATACCAATGTTCAAACCCAAGAATCCCGCATATATTTTTTCTATATATTTTTCAGATAACATATTTTCCCTCTTTTTTTATATTATGCTGATATTATAACATATAATAATATTGTTTAATATAAATTAAACATAATGTAAATAATACATTGCAATAGCCGACTTATAATGCTAAACTTAAAAAGATTTTATTTTTGGGGGATTTTTATGGGAGATAAAACAAAGCGCATTATAATGTCCATATTAGGCATGGGCCTTTTAGGTGTTTGTATAGCAATGTTGCGCATAGCCGAATTTGGAACGGATCCTTTTACTTGTTTAGTTGTAGGCGTTGCAAATATAATCGGATCCACATATGGCACAGTTTACCTGCTTTTAGTCGGCTTACTTATTGTAATTGTATTCTTTATAAATAAACGATATATAGGTATTGGAACAATAATAAATATTATGCTTGTGGGCAGCGTTGGAGATTTCAGCTTCAACATTATTAATTCTTTGTATGGCTTTGATAGTCTTGTTTCAAGGGTAATACTGTTCGTTGCGGCTATAATATTATTGTGCTTTGCAAGCGCCCTTTATATAACTGCCGATTTGGGTGTAAGCTCCTATGATGCCGTATCCTTGATTATGGCGGATAAAAAAGTAGCCCAATATAGAATTTGCAGGATAATCACAGATGTTTTTTGTACTGTTGTAGGTGCAATTTTTGGCGCAGTAGTGGGCATAGGTACAGTAATTACCGCCTTTGGCATGGGACCCCTTACACAATGGTTTATGGATAATGTTACCAATAAAATGTTAAGCACGGGCAGAAAAGCCGCTTAATGCAAAAAGGCATTTGCAATGCAAGGGCCTTTTTAATTTTAAAGAAATCAAGTAAAATATTATTAATAA
>JAAZPT010000038.1 GCA_012797085.1 Christensenellaceae bacterium
CTCTCCTCTTGCTTGTCTTTTTCATCGGATGCTGCATTGTTGCTCACTCGCACGCCTTGCTTCCGGCGAAAAATCCTGCGCAACTCGATGTCCGGTGATGATCCCCCTGCCACTGTGTTGGTGACCCATCGGAGATTCGAACTCCGGACACCTTGATTAAAAGTCAAGTGCTCTACCTTCTGAGCTAATGGATCATATTTGGCTGGGGTGGCAGGATTTGAACCTACGAATGCGGGAGTCAAAGTCCCGTGCCTTACCGCTTGGCTACACCCCAATATGGGATAAGAAAGATGGGGTGAGTAGTGGGGTTTGAACCCACGACATCCAGAGCCACAATCTGGCGCTCTACCACTGAACTATACCCACCACAATTTGGCGCGCCTGAAGGGATTTGAACCCCTGGCCCACGGCTTAGAAGGCCGTTGCTCTATCCAACTGAGCTACAGGCGCATACTGAAACAGCCATCCCTTCACCACAGCATGAATTTATCGTGCTGACAAGTTAAGAGTTTAGCATAATTATCAAGTTATGTCAACAGTAAAAATAAAAAACTTGTATTTTTTATTTGTTTTTTTAATATTATCTTTTGTGTAAAAATAAAAACTGTAGCAATGCTACAGCTTTTTTAATTATAATATGTTTATTATAATACGTTCGGATTATCATGCAAAAAGCCTAGCAAAATGTTTTCGTCTTCTTTATTTTGTGTAAAAAGTTCAAGATTATCACCTTGTTCTTCTAAAAGCTTACCCATAGCAATATACATAGTTGTTAATGTTGATTTAAGGTTATATTGGTCGCCTTCAGGAGAAACGAGGAATACGGCCCCACTACATTTTTCAACGGCATCTAAAAAAGCATTGATATCTGCATCTGTTCTAAGTTTCATAAGCTTCTCTCCTTTTCTTTAAAATCAAAACAATTGTTTTGGTTGCACTTACAACACTTATATTTTAGTCTTTTTTTTGTTTTTGTCAAGGGCGATCAATTAAAAAAGCTTTGTTTTGCTTAATTAGAGTTTTAATAATATTTTAAAATTTTATTGGTAATTCCACTCGTACTCAAAAAACACTTCTTGAGTGTTAACATTTTCAGCGGCAAATGTACCTAAAACTCCACCAGGAACCAATTCACCCAAACCATTATACCAAGATAAAAATTCTTCGCTTAATGAGTTTATTGGAGTATTGGGCATATATATTTTGAACTCATTACCGCCCTCAACGCCATAAGGTTCCATGCCTATGTATAAAATTCCATCTTTAATATACTTTTCTTTTTTACTTGTTTGTAAATTTTTAATATACATTGAATAGGAGTAATCATTTATTTTTGATATATCAGCAAAGCTTCCATTAAACTTACAAAAATATTCTGTACCGTTGGAATAACCTTCCCCGGTATCACCCATATCAGAATCATGGAACTCACCTTCAAAAACACCATCTTTATTAATGTTTAGTGATGTACCCCAAGCTCCTGCACCACTGCTAAACCAAAATTTTTTAATTGTATTAAAAGGTAATTCATTATCAACTTCTATAAAATCATATTGTGTATCATATTCATTTTGCACAATATTATTTTTGTATTCATAATCATTACATGTGCAATTAATATAGTTTGCATCAACCCATCCACTTAACCCGACATAAGAATCCGGGCTGGTTTTGTCAGAATAAATAATTTCGACCTTTGCAAAGCCATTGTTTAATTCGGATAAAATAAATTTATCCGCCTGTTCCAAATGCCCAAGAACCTTTGAAGGCTCCGGTTTTATTCTTACCTTTAAATAGTTGCCTGTTCCATAGCAAGTGTTTGAGCCTAAATGATTAAACAAATGTGAATAATGGAATTGAAAATCCGCCTCCGTTTTAATGTTTCTTGCTTTTGCAGAAAGGGCACAATTAAAATTAAAAAATAAAACAATTATAAATAAGTATGCTGTAATTTTTTTCATAATAAAACTCCCATTTAATTATTGATAAAATAATTATAGCACACTAAAAAATTTAAACAACAAAAAAGCCCATCCATTAGAATAGGCCTTTTGTTGGTGCTGAAGGTGGGAGTCGAACCCA
>JAAZPT010000268.1 GCA_012797085.1 Christensenellaceae bacterium
AATGTTAAGGCATATAGATGTTAGCATGATAACGAACCCACGCTTTCAACGCTTTGTTTTAGAGCTTGCGGAAGAAAAGGGCATACCGGTACAGGAATCCGTGCGCAGTGGCGGTGGCACAAACGGTGCTTTAATACATATATCCAACAGGGGAGTACCCTGTATAGTTATGGGAATACCCGTTCGTTATGCCCACACCCACAACGGCATAAGCACATATTTTGATTACGAATGTGCCGTTAAATTAGCCGTAGAAATAATAGAAAAGTTGGATAAGGATATTATTGAAAGCTTCTAATCCTTACAATACTATTATAACACAGTTGATTTTCAACAAATTTTTCATAAACCTTGTAACAAGCTAACAAAGCTAATTACAAGCATATAAAAAAATATTAAGGGCAGCAATGCCCTTTGTTTTTTGTTGAAAATAATAGGAGTACTATTAATTTCCCGCTTTGTAAATTATTAAGAAAGCCTATTATGTTTTATAGGATTTTTTCTTTATTCCACATAAAATGATAAATAATCAACAACAACCCAACAATAGCATAAGAAAACAACCAATTTTGCGGTGATGTATGGAAAGAAGCCATAGGCGAAAAAATCAGGAAGTTTAATACCAAATTAGCAAAGGTAACCCAAATCAAGCTTTTGCAAATTAACACATAGCCACCAATAACTACACTAATTGCAAATGTTATTATAATCTCCTCCGTCATGGCGGCAAAGCTATGTATTTCGTTTATGCTGGCAAAATGATATATGGCGTAAACAAAGGAGGTTATTAAAACAGCAAGCACTTTTCCCTTAAGATCATCGCCAAATACCTTAATCAAACCTTGCAAAAACAAGCCGTACCACATAAGCGTATAGGCAATCATGGTTGGCAAAAGCAATATTAGTGGGGATATGAGGTAAGTAAAATCTCCGGAGAAAATCTCCCCTAAAGGAAGGGGTGAATCCTCCTTTATAGCCATAATTCCTAAAAATATAAACACCGCCAATAAAACTATGCTTAGCACTATAAAACGGGGGCTTTTTTTCTTTGGCATTAAACTTATGGGCAGTTTCCATTTTTTAATAAAGTAATCACTTGAGGCAATACCGACAATGGCAACAGTAATATAATAAACAAGCGTTCCCCAGTGATATGTAACTGCCTGAAGGTCGTAGGGTAATTGATTTTTAAAATCTGCACCCAGATAAAAAAGTGCGTTGGCACAAAGGTTCCCTATAAACCAAGCCAACCATATAAGCGACAAAGTTTGCAGTATTTGTTTATTTGTAACTTTATTATTTTCCATAAAATAATTTCCTTTAGAATATTATAGTTTTTTAGATACTAAAATTTTAGCAATATTTATATAATATTAATATCAACTTTTTGTATATTTTTAGTAAGTTTTTTATTCCTTGTAAGCTGCTATATTCCTTTGTTTTTTTAACCTTTCATTAAGACAATTAAGAATTTATTAAAAAAGCATTATTTTACCCAAATTATAACGGGAGCTTGATAAGCTCCCCTACAAGTCATATATAATTCAAACAAACTTAAATAAATCTGTAGGGGCGATTATTAATCGCCCGCGATGCTAATAATAAAACCCCTATCGTTTTTTTGTCAAGCTCATATCCAACACTTACAACCTCTTCGGTTTTGCCAGTGGAGGCGTTTGTAAAACGCCGGAACATCTAAACCGATAAAACCTATGCTTAGGCAAGCGGTATATTCACCACAAGTTATCAGTTAATATAAGCTGTTTTTCAAACAACAAACTCTCTATCTCCAAGCTATCAGAGCGTGTCAGGGGAGGAGGGGAGATTGTTAAGAGGGGGAAACGGGGGAAGGCATCGCAACTTGTTCCCCCATTCCCCCTCTTAACATACGGAGTGTAATAACGTAAATGCTAATAAATTAGCCTGTATGAAAAAACATATATTTGTTTAAAAAACAGAGTTTAAGGAAATTAACAATACGGATCTGAATAAAATAAATGCTAATAAATAAATCTGTGTGAAAAAACATATATATGTTTTAAAAATAAAGTTTAAGTATATTGACGCTAATTAAATTGTTTTTATTTTCAATTCTTTTTTTAATGCTTTTTGTAAAAAGTCCGATAAGTTTATACCTTCTTGTATCGCTTGCTCAAATAAACGACATGGCAATGTAACTGTTCTTTTTATAGGTCTGTTATAATGTTGCTTTGCATATGCTACAACATCTATATCAACAAGGGTAACTATGCAATTAGTATAATCTTTACAAACTTCATTAAAATCACTTTCCTTTGGCATGGTTTGTAAATCAAGGCTTAGCAAGCCAATTACATCCCTTGCCATATCCATACATTCAGCTAAATTTTCTCCTTGAGTTGCAGTATCAAAATCAGGAATAAAAACAGTATGGTACTTCTCGTTTTCTTCCTTTGGGTATATTACTACAGGATAAATATTTTTCATTTTAAATCCTTTCAATAGTTTAATTATTTTTATTATAAACATTTTAGCTTTAAAAACAATGTAATTTTAAAGGAGATTTATAATAGCTTTGTTTTTTAGCTTACTCCGCAAACATTGGGCTTTGCCCTCGTTTGCTATCCTTTAGCATTTTATTTTGCTTCGCTGGTACATTCAAATATTAGCATTCCTTTTGCTTGGCTTATTTTCGGGGGCTCTGCCCCTCTCAACCCCGCAAGGGACCAGTCCCTTGACCCATCATTCCTCCTTTAACCCAAAATCCATTTAAAAAGACACTCGCTATTGCAAGTGTCTTTATTTAATTAAAACCTTATTATATTATCAATATAAGCCCTTAAATCCGCTATAGCAATCCTCTCTTGCTCCATCGTATCCCTGTTCCTTACAGTAACGGTTTGAGTTTCCTCTGTATCAAAGTCAACTGTAATACAAATAGGAGTACCAATCTCATCCTGTCTCCTATAACGCTTACCGATAGAGCCGGTTTCATCATAATCCACATCAAAATACGGTGTTAGGGTTTTATAAACAGATTGAGCCAAATCGCCAAGTTTATTCTTCTGCAACGGCAACACTGCAGCTTTATAAGGTGCCAATGCCGGGTGGAAATGCATTACAACCCTGCTGTCTCCATCGCCAAGATCCTCTTCCTCATAGGCATCACATAAGAACATCAACACGCTTCTGTCTGCACCTAATGACGGCTCTACAACATAGGGGATATACCTCTCGTTTGTTACGGGATCTATATATTGCATGTTCTCGCCGCTTGTTGTTTGGTGAGCATTCAGGTCGAAATCTGTTCTGTTAGCTACGCCCCATAATTCGCCCCAGCCGAAGGGGAACAAATATTCAAAGTCCGTTGTAGCCTTGCTGTAATGGCTCAATTGCTCGGGAGAGTGATCGCGCATTCTAAGTTTATCCTTATTTACACCTAAGGATAACAGCCAGTTATGGCAGAATGTACGCCAATAATCAAACCATTCTTCATCTGTGCCTGGTTGGCAGAAGAATTCAAGCTCCATTTGCTCAAACTCCCTTATACGGAATATAAAGTTGCCCGGTGTAATTTCATTACGGAAACTTTTACCTATTTGAGCTATACCGAGGGGTAATTTACGCCTTGATGTACGTACAACGTTTTTAAAGTTTACAAATATACCTTGAGCGGTTTCCGGCCTTAAATACAATTCGCTTGCATTATCCTCCGTTACACCCTGGAACGTTTTAAACATCATGTTGAACTTTCTTATAGATGTAAAATCATGCTTGCCGCAAGTGGGGCAGGGTATAGCATTTTCTTTTATATATTCTTCAAGCTGTTCATTGCTCCAACCGTCAGCGCTTACTTCTTCGCCCTTACCTTTGCTAAAATCTTCAATTAGATTATCGGCACGGAAGCGAGCCTTACAAGCCTTGCAATCCATAAGAGGGTCGTTAAAGTTGCCTACGTGGCCGCTTGCAACCCAAACTTGCCTGTTCATAAGTATTGCGGAATCTAAACCCACGTTTGTATCGCTTTCCCTAACAAACTTTTGCCACCAGGCCTGTTTAATATTGTTTTTAAACAGCACGCCTAAAGGGCCATAGTCCCAGCTGTTTGCCAAGCCGCCATATATTTCAGAACCCGCATAAATAAAACCCCTGTTTTTACAAAGGGCAACCAGTTTATCCATGGTTAATTCAGCCATAATTTCCTCCTAAAAAAAACATCAATAACAATATGATACAGCCCGTTGGCTATTTTGTCAATTTAATGTGGGATAATTTGAATATTTGAGTCGATATTAAAAAAACAAAAGTATTGTTTTACCCAATTACTAACGGGAGCCTTGTAAGCTCCCGCTTTGTTTTAAATTAAGCCAAAACGGCTTTTTTATAAAGCCCATATCCAACACTAATCAGCTTTATCCAACAATTTAAGCCATTTCTTTTGTCTATGCTTATAAAAGGCTTTAGCCCATAAATATACAAACATTGTTTTCCAGTTTGCGCCGATTTCAATCTCATCGGTGTAATGAGTTTTATTTGACTTTATCTCCTTTAATGTAATGCGGTGATTCCATACGGGTACATGTTTATTATACTCTTTGGTATAGATTTCGTCCTCGTTAAATTTTTTCATATTTATTGTATGAATGCCTAAAGGGATGAAGCAAAACAGCTTAAACTTAAATTGGAACACGGTGTTTTCTTTCCAAACGGAGCTATCCTTAGCATTTACAGGGTTAAAGCTGGCATAGGGTTTTGCAATATACTGTAATGTTTTAAGCTGTTTTAAATTACTGAATACCTCATTTTTTGAAGCGGGAAGCACACAGCTTATTTTTAATGTTTTCGTGTACATGGTTCACCTTTGCGTATTTTTTTATAATTATAGTTTAATGATTTAATGTATCAGTAAAAGTTTGATGCTATAAATGTAAAAAA
>JAAZPT010000421.1 GCA_012797085.1 Christensenellaceae bacterium
ATGGTTTTCGATGCGGGCGCCTTCACGTTTGGACATCGGCCGGATATGGTGATCTGCCGGCTTGTTTGGAACAGGGCCCGTTCTATCAACTTTAACATGGGTGAGGTTTATATCATTTCCCCCATACCCCTGCCTGGTTGTAGCGGTTAAGGTAACCTTGTCACCAGCTTTGAGTTCGGGAACAAAGTCACTGAGGGCGCGGTCGCTCCACCAAAGATATTCCTTGCCAGTTTCAACATCCCTGAATGTCGTTACCTGTACTTCCCATTGGGGACCATAGGGCCTACTGTGCCCCCTGCGGCTGACTACCTCCATCTGGCGATCTTTGAGGCGCTCCTGTTTAAATGTTTCCTTCTCCGGTTCCGGCAGCGCTTCGGCACCTACATCCCTATCCATATCATCCAGATCGAGCTTGCTAATATCCCCACGGACAACGGCATTAAGGGTTTTCATCTTCTCGGTAATTATGCCCTTGTTCCATTCGTCAATAGCGGTATCGGCTATCATATACACTACGCGACTTGGGCTTTTTGTAGACATCCGGTTGATGCGGCCCGGCAGCTGCACGTTGTCAACCCCGGAGAATAGCGGAGTAACAACAATCATGGTTCTTGGAGCATCACCCACGGTATCGTCGAGCGACAAACCCGCGCCGCCCTTTTCGGGGGTTGCCAGGGCAATCTGTGTCTTGCCATCCTGAAACTTCTTGACTTCACTATCGACGTTGCCGCTACCGTAAATCTTCGAACACTTTACGCCCGCCTTCTCGAACATTTCGGCAAGGTCGGGCAGCGTCGGCGGTGAGGTATCGACAATTACTTCATCCACCAGTATCCGCTCTCCACCCAACTCCATATATGTTTGTTCCTTCAGGTGGGAGGGCGACACCCTTGTGGCAAAGATGACAACCTGTCGGCCGGCATTGACTTCGGACATTGCCAACTTGTAGGCATCTTCTTTCTTGTAATGCTCCTGAAACCTCCTTTGGGCCATTAGCATTTGCGCCTTCGCCATCGGAGGCAGGTGGTCGGCATCTCCAACTTCGTACTTGCTCAAATAGAAATCTTCCACGTCTGCCAGTTTTGCGTGAGCATCTTTCGGCAGCTTGATACCCCAGTATCCCACGGCCACCCTATCCATGGATACTTCGCGCTTTACCATTAACCCCAGATCCGATATTTCCTCGAATAGGGCATCCATGCGCCTGGCGCGTTCAAGTATGGACACGTTGGGCTTCCATACGGTTATCTGCTTATCGCCGTACTTGGTTCTCACGGTCATAGTGTCTTTTTTGTATCCCAACCCCACCATGATTTCATCGTGTGATTTGCGAGAAAAGATCCCCGTCTTTTCCAGGTAGGGCAAGTGCTCCCCCTTGTCAAAGGGCGTTGCCGAGGCAAATAGAACACCCTTTGCGCGACTGGCCAACCGCCTACCGATCTGGCTCCGGTTGGAGCTTACGTTTTTCAAACTATGCGCTTCGTCAAATGCAATATATTCAGGATTACTTGCGTGTATCTTGTTAAGACTGGCATAGGTGGTTATGTTCAGCTTGCCTTTTTCAAGAGAGGATCCCTTGACTACGTTAAAGTCCAAACCGAGCATTTTACCATCGCGTTTGTAGGCATCGTTAATAATGGTTCTGTTCGGCACCACAATCAGCGCAGTATGCCCCTGTTTAGCGTAGTGGTTCATGGTTGCCAGTATCTGCATGGTTTTCCCCGCACCGGTTCCATCGGCCAGAACAAACCCACCGTACTTGTCAATAGCGGATACCGCTAAATTAACACCGTCTATCTGGTGGGGCCTTAATATTTCGCTAAGAGCCGGATCGTTTCCTGGGCCTCCTTCGCTATCGCCGGGGATTCCGCCCCTGGCAACGATAAACTGCTTGTAGGCGCCTTCCTTCGCTGGTTTAACAGAAAGTCTACGGTCAAGTCCGGTGAAACTTTCTGGAGGGCCAGCATCTCTTTTACGCTTAACGTCGGCTTCATCGGCAGCAACCTCCTTCTTGCCACTCAAGGTATCCAGTATTCTGCTGGTGGGATCTTCGTCCCCGTAAAAACTCCATATAGACTTGCCGTAGTACCTGCCACCGGCAGCCTTGAGTGCGTCTTTGTGATCAAAGGTATTTCCGGTTACCTCCCAAACAGGATTTCCACGGGCAGTTTTGGTCTTGCTGATCTTCAGGCCGTAACTCGATAGGGTCTTACTCTTCGCCGGGGCCTTGGCTTCCTTCTTTTCCGCCGGGAGCTTCTCTGTTTTTGCCGGGGCGGCCTCCTTGGGGGTCAAGTCCGGGTAGTCAGCTAAAACTTCAGGGGGGACGGGCTTGCCTTCCTTGAGGGCCTGCTCCACGGCGCTCTTGTGGGTGGGTGTCGGCATCGCGGTTTCCATGTCGGTGTCAGATACCCACGCCAGTATGGTTTTCTGGCCCGATTCCTTCGCAGCCATTAACCGCCTACGATCTATAGATAGCCAATTGCCATCCTCAATCCCCCTAACAACTGTAATCGGCGGCGGTTGAATACCCTGCTTGGCCCATTCGACGTATTGTTTGTAATCATCGCGGCCCCTTACTTCATCCTCCGGCTCCATAGGGGTTATTTCATTGACATCCATAAGCCGCAATTGTTCCAACGCGCCGGTATTAGGATCCATCCGCCACGTTCCAACCGG
>JAAZPT010000269.1 GCA_012797085.1 Christensenellaceae bacterium
TATCACTAATTGTAAAGGTTAATAGCAAAGTTTTACCGCCGGGTAATTCGCGCTTTTCTATATTCTCTATAGTTCCGCAAACGGTTATTTGCCCGGCGTCTTCCGTACATGATGATATGGGGGAACATACGCCACCCATAGCCTTGCCATATAACAACTCTTGTTTAGGTATAATATTTGATTTAGTTTTACTTACACTTATTTTGCGCTTGGGTTTTTCTGTAGTGGGAGCTATATTTTCCAATTTATTATCAATAATAAGCTCAGGCTCTTTATCTTTGTTAAAATCCATTCTCATTGATCGTATATTTTTAATCCAATCTTCTCTTTCGCCTGCCACTATTAATACAACAGGTATATCAATTTTAAAAATATCCCAAATGGCCTGTTTTAATTTTTCATCAAATTTGTGTTTTTTAAAAAAGTTTGCGGAATATTCGTCGGGGCAAGTAAGCATTATTCTGTCGCCTTCAAGTTCCCAGCCTACATCTTTAAGCCAAGCGCGAGCGGCATCGGTACTCCTCATTAAAAAACGTTCCAGCACTTGTTTGTAGGAGTTAATATCTTTTAAAAAGTCATTGGACAAACTCGGGGAAGCTATTCTTACAGCTATTTTCATAGATGTATAAATACTTTGTAAAATTTTTTCTATCTTTAAAAACTCAGGTTCATCAACAAGCACTGTACTTTCAAACAAAAAATAGGCCTTATTATTTTGAGAATCAAAATTTACCTTAATAAGGGTTAACTTATCAGCTATATAAGGCATTTCATTTTCAATTTTTTGTAAAGCAGGGTAGTTTTGCATTTTATTCTCCAGATTGTTTTTTTGCTACTAATTTTTTTACTTCTTCAATTAATATTGCTGCATAGTCACCGGTCATTTTTACAGGTTTTTCACCTTTCTTAATTAATAAGGCACTTCCATCACCGCCGGCTATGCCTATGTCGGCTTCTTTTGCTTCACCGGGGCCATTTACTACACAACCCATAACAGCAACCTTTAGGGGTATTTTAATATCCTTCAAACCATCTCTAACGCGTCTTGCGGTTTCTTCAAGGTTTATTCTTGTTCTACCGCAAGTAGGGCATGATATTATATCTATTCCTTCTTCTAAATGACCTGTTGCCTTTAAAATGTTTTTAGCCATATAAACTTCAGCAACGGGATTAGTGCTAAGGGAAACCCTTATAGTGTCGCCTATGCCTTCCATAAGCAGAGTACCTATGCCAACAGCACTTTTTATACCGCCCTCTTCCGGTAAACCGGCCTCTGTTATACCCAAATGTAAGGGATAGTTACAGGTCTTTGATATTAACCTATAAGCATTTACAGTTAGTGGAACATTAGATGCCTTTAAAGATAATACTATATTATCAAAGTTGGTATCTTCAAGTATTCTAACATGGCGCATGGCGCTTTCAACCATACCCTCCGCAGTAACGCCACCATATTTAGCCAATATATCTTTTTCCAAAGAACCGCTGTTTACACCTATTCTAATTGGAACATTATGTTGTTTACAACAGTCGGATAATATTCTTACCTTATCATCAGAACCTATGTTGCCGGGGTTTATCCTCAGCTTGGCTACACCACGTTCTACGGCACCTATAGCAAGCCTGTAATCAAAATGTATATCGGCAACTATAGGGCAATTACTATTGTCTACGATGGTTTTTATTACATTTAAACATTCTTTATCAAAAACAGACACTCTAACAATATCACAACCTGCAGTAACTAAGGCTCTTATTTGACTCAATGTAGCCCCAACATTTCTGGTATCTGTGTTTGTCATGGATTGTATTGATACCCTTTCGCCACCGCCTATGGGTATATTACCAACTAAAACTTTCTTCTTAAACATAATAACCTCTACCCAACAATATTAAAAACATCTCTAAAAGTTAAAAATATTAATAAACTGAACAGCAGTATAAAACCGGCCATATGTATATAACCTTCTATTTTTTGATTTAAGGGTTTACGCCTTACAGCTTCAATTAACATAAATATAA
>JAAZPT010000270.1 GCA_012797085.1 Christensenellaceae bacterium
AAAATTCTTTTAAAATATTAATAGTATCTGCCTCTCCATCTTTTTATTTAAATCTTTTAATGAATATGCTACCAATTGATGCTGTAATATCAACAGATTTAGAGTTTATTAACGGTATGTATACAGGAAAGTTTTCAACTAAAAATTGTTATGGTATAGAAAAACCCAAACGTATTATACAGTATTTAAATAAAGTTGGAATTGAAATTGACTATGAAAATTCTTGTTCATATACAGATTCTTTTAGCGATAAACCTATGTTGGATATGGTTAAAAATAGATATATAATTAATGCCAGCTCAAAACTTAAAAAAATTTTTTTGCAAGCAAATTACAATGTAGAATATAAAAACTGGAAGTAGGAAAATACAATGTTAACAGTTGGATATAAAACAAAAGGTAAACAAGCTATAATTGATTACATAGAAAGTCAAGGAAACAAAAGCTTTACAGTTAAGCAGCTTTTTTACCACCTACAAAAAAATAGTATCGATTTGAATATTTCAACCTTATATAGGTTTTTAAACAAATTAGAAGAAGAAAAGTTTTTAATAAAACATATTAATAAAAGTGGTAAAGAAGCTTGCTTTCAATATATAAATAAAAATGAAGCTTGTTTTGACCACTTACATATACAATGTATAAAATGCTCTCAAACCTTACATTTGGATTGTGAGTACATGCATAGACTCTATGATCATATATTAAATGAACATGGTTTTAAGCTTAAATATGAAAAATCTATATTATATGGTACATGCAAAAAGTGTTCAAATTTACCCTAAATATATTGACATAAATAACTCTCTTTTGTAATATTGATATGCAATTGAATTGCAAATTTAAAAAGAGGGTATTTTTATGTTTAAAAGAACAATATCATTTTTACTATTATCACTAATTTTGCTACCTACATTATATCTTGCTGAGGATAAGCCTGTGATAACTGTTTCAATATTACCAGTGCAAACATTTGTACAAAAAGTTGTTGGCAATAAGGCTGATGTGTTTAATATGATTCCTCCGGGTGCAAGCCCTGAAACATTTGATCCAAGCCCAATCGACAAGCAAAACCTAAATTTATCAAAGCTTTATTTTTCAATTGGAGTTCCTGCTGAAGTTATAAATATTATTCCTTATCTTAATAAAGAAACCAAATTAGTTGAACTTGATAAAATAGTAGCTGAAAAATATGAAGATTATACAATAGATGGTGGAAGGGATCCTCATATATGGTTATCACCTAAACGTGTGATTGTAATGGTTGATAATATAGCAAAAACCATGATGGAACTTGACCCTGAAAACAGTATTTATTATAGGCAAAACGCCAACAATTATATACAAGAACTTGAAGCATTAGATATACAAATTAAAGATAATTTTAAAGCTATTAAAAATAACAAAGTTATTGCTTTCCACCCTGCTTTTCAATATTTTACTAAAGATTATGGCTTAGAACTTTTTTCATTGGAAGAACACGGAAAAGAAGCTACTCCCCAGCATTTACAAAATATGTTGGATTTTAGCCATAAAGAAAATATTAAGGTTATATTTTATCAAAGTGAAATATCAAGCAGACAAGCAATGAGCTTCGCCGAAGAAATTGGAGGCGAAGCTA